>JAAYZB010000171.1 GCA_012515085.1 Acholeplasmataceae bacterium | reverse complement strand
CGGGATTTTTGTGTCAGTTTTAAAATTTGTTCTTCGACTTCACTCCCCCCGGAAATCAGCAAGTCCGAGGCTTCTTCGACAATGATCACGATGCGGGGCATCGCTTCAAACTCAGGATCGTCGATCCGTCGTTTGTAGTAATCACGAACATTGACGGCTCGAAACTTCTTTAAAATCTCATACCGTCTTTCCATTTCTGTAACCGCCCATTTGAGAGCTTCAATCGCCATTTTTGGTTCGTCGATGATGGGTGTCACCAAGTGGGGAAGATCTGCAAATTGCTGAAGATCCACTTTTTTGGGGTCGACCAGCATCAATTTGACCTGATCCGGTTTGTTTTTGAACAGCAAACTGGCAATAATGGCAGCGATGCAGACAGATTTTCCGCTTTGTGTGGATCCAGCAACTAGTCCGTGAGGCATCGCTTCGACAGAAGTATAGACCGGATTGGCATCTATATCGAGCCCGATGGCAAGGAGAAGAGGATCATCTGACATCATGAATTGCGGATGATCGATCACATCGCCGAAAAAAACGGACTCCCGTACCTTGTTTGGCACTTCGATACCGATGGTGTTTTTTCCAGGAATAGGCGCTTCAATCCGAAGTGACATGGCGGATAATGACATTTGGATATTATCAGAAATCGATGTAATGCGTTTGGTTTGAACCCCAGCTCCCAAGGAGACTTCATAGCGGGTTACAGTCGGTCCTTTGGTATAATTGGTCACTTCTCCATCAATGTCAAATGACAACAAAGTTTGATTGATGACATCGATATTCTGCTTGACCCATTCTGGTTCGGTTTCTGTTTTTTCCCGGCTTTTTTTGAGCAAGTTAACCGGAGGCAAGAGGTAATTATCATATCCTTCAACGACTCTCGAACGCAGCTTTTCCAAATTCAGATTCGCAGGGTCGGTTTGTTTAATTTCTGTTTTTGGTGTATATTCGCGATAGTCGAATTCCTCGGAAAAACTGGGAATGGTTTCAGGAGTAGTTGTCTTTTCGGTTTCATCGGGATTGGTAAATAAAATGTCCTCTTCTTCTTCCATCGGTCCGAAGCGATCAGGCTCTAATTCACCTGTTTCGTTTTGAAGATCGTTTAAAACCGCATCTTCCGGACTCAATTCCGAAGATTTAATGCTTTCTTCATATTCCTCAGCTTTGGCAAAAAAATCATTGATAGGCACTTCTTCGATCGGTGGGGCCTTCTTAATGATGTTTGCTTCTTCCATTTCCGCTTGTTTTCGCTTTAAAAGATCATCGGCAGTCAGTTCCCGATTGTGGATTCGGGTCATGTCTTCATTATTCACCGATAAAAATTCGTAATAGGTACTGCCATAACGGCGTTTAGCCTCTTCCTTGGTCAGCTTTTTCTTTTTTCGGAAAGCGTCATATTTTTTATCGATATCGCCGTAAAATTTACGGTCGTTTGGCACTGTGATATCATCTTTGACAGCCGTGCCAAATACCGGAGACACGAATTTTTTCTTCGCTGTTTCCTTGTCTTCGAGTTTGTTGATTTGGGGAATGAAAAACGGTCGCGTATCGTCAGTCCGCTCGAATCCCGGTATGATTCGATCCGGCATCTTTTTTCGCTTGAAGCACATAGGAGTTGCTCCTTTCCTCAGGAATTGGTTTCTCGTTCCACTATCTCGTCAAATTCAGCAGCGATTTTGTCCGCGTCTTCTGGTGCTTGGAAAAGTTTCTTACTGTAAATCTTGTTGGTTTCTTCTCCGAAGATATCGATGATCATCTTACACACTTCTTTTGTCAGTAGTGTCACCGAAGGCTTGATGGCCAATTGGCGGAACCAGAAAATCGGGTTGGCATAGTTGAGAATCGCCTTTCCAACCATAATGAATTTCGATACTTTTAACTTGCGTGACAATTTCATCAATTTCGAGTTATCTATGGCTTTCTTCTTTTGCAAGATATTGATGATCGTGGAAATTCGATAATTTTTGAACCGGCGGATGATCTTGCCGCTCACAATCGTTTCAATTCGCTTTGTGATGTAATAATTTAGATCCAAAAGCTCCTGAATCGATAATTCGTACATCGGATATTTGGATTCCGGAAAGTAGTAACGGGCAATGTCATACATGAGATCCAGTGACAAATCAATGGCGACTTTGAAATAGGCATTATCGGTGAATTTGACCGTTTCCACCATTTCCGTCTGCTTCGATTGGATCATCTCTCGGACGACTTTTTCGTCAAGCGGCATGGATTTACTGAAGAAATGCTTTTGTTTTCGATGCCGATTTGTGACCAAAAACAAAGCCACGACCAATGCCAGTAGCAAAAATCCCGTTGCCATTCCCAAAAGGAAGTTGCGGATATCGGGCCAGGTAATCAAAAACCACAGGCTGAATCGAAAATCGGTATCGGAAAAAAATGCCATCATCCACACCTCCTTATCAGGTAGATTATACTGTATTTGGCGTCTTTTTACAACTAGATATCATTTGCCAAATCTTGTGAGATATGCGATAATTAAAAAAAGGTGATCTGATGAAGGGCTATTTAATCGCTGTCGATCTCGACGGCACCATTCTATATGACTTTGATACATTGAGCGAAGAACTCATTCGTTTCATGAAAAACGTGCAAGCCGCCGGACACAAAATCGTGATTGCAACGGGCCGCCCTTACCGCAGTTCGCGCTTTGCATATGAAGCGTTTGGACTCGATACGCCGATCATTAATTATAACGGTGGGCTCATCACTCATCCGGGAGATCCTACGTTTCCAACGGTGAATTACACGATCCGCAAAGAAGCAATCATCGATATCTTTGAAAGCAACATCCGTCATATCCGCAACGCTTTCAGCGAAGTGAAAGATGCCATCTATGTCTATAAAGAAGAGAAGGCCATTGAGCCACTCTTGCATGTGAACGGGGCTTCTTCCATCAAAACCGGCCATCTCTCAGATACATTGGAGACCGACCCACATGGTTTTATCATCATCGGCAAGTCCGGACATGGTCAAGCCATCGCCGATTATGTCCAAGCCAAGTATTCTGGAGAAGTTCGTTCGCGAATTTGGAATTTGGAAGGCGAATTCGACTCGATTGTTGAAATCTATACCCCAGAATCAAATAAGGGGATGGGACTGTCGTTTGTGGCAAGACAACTCGGGTATCTTCCAGAAGAGGTCATCGCAATTGGAGATGGACATAACGACGTTGAAATGTTGGAATTCGCTCATTTGGGAGTTGCGGTGAAAAACAGCCATCCCGAACTACAGGCGGCTGCGGATATCATCCTGCCCAGGACATCCAAGGAAAATGCCGTGCAAACCTTTCTTGCGGATTTCTTGAACATTCATTATTAAACCGACCATTAATTGTCACGCATGGCTGGTTACTCAAGGCTTCTCACTCAAAAAAATT
>JAAYZB010000170.1 GCA_012515085.1 Acholeplasmataceae bacterium | reverse complement strand
TAATTGGAATCCCTTCTCTATCAATGAAGAGTCCCATTTGCACAATCCCTGTTTCTCTGTTTTCTTTCGATACACCCTTTTGACGAAGACCCTCTAAATTTTCTGACTCAAAGTAATAGTTCGTCACGTCATAGAAGACCAAAGAACAGTCTCTTCCTCTTGTTTCTTGAATTCTGTTATGAATATGCAGTGTTAACTCATCTTTCATAGAGGATAGATGAGACAAGCTTCGATAGATGTCATCCAAGGAAAAATCAGGTAGTTCAAAGAAGTAATTTCCTTTGTCTTCATAGGTTTTCTTCTTCGAGGAAGGGTTCAGCGCTCTAGAATAGACCAATAACTCCAGAATCTCGTTGAGAGGATACTGGACTGATGTTCGAGTCTGGTACTCCGAAAGAAACTCCGGAATATGAAGTTCGTTGTACAGCGCTTGTAAGAAGACATAGCCGTAGTTGAGCGGAGTTTGATCACCGCAACGCAGTTCACTCATATCCAATTCTAAAGATATGTGACGATTTGCTTTTTGATTTTCTGTCTCCTTTTTCGCCCACGCCTTCAATTCTTCTAAAGCATCCGGATTCTCTTTTGTTAAATCAGATAGGTTTCCATAGGAACGAAGGATTCGCTGCTGATTCCTCCCGTTTTGATCTCGATAACCCTCGACTAAATACACTTTTAAATCTTTCGCCGTTGGCGATTTTGTAATTCGAATATACATCATTGATCACCTGTATATATTATATCATAGTACACGGCAGTACACAACATATATTTGAAGTTTTTTTACTACAAATAAGTTTTGCAGCTTTTTAAATTTAAAAATCGGCTATTTCGCTGTCTTAAGCCAATATGCCGATTCGTTTGTTTGTTGTGTATTGTTGTAAACTGTAGTGAATAGTTGCGTTGTCCTAAACTATACTGCAAAAGTCAGGACTCGTCAGCTTTTTTCTTAATTCGTTGGGTCAAAGGGTCTAGATCTCCGATTCACTTAGAATATCTTGATCATGCTTTCAGAAATATAATCAATCACAAAAATTAAAGCAGCAGATTTAACGATATAGTTTATCAAAATCTAGCTTGAGAGATTCTTTGACAAAGACTCTGAGTCGGTCGGATCATAGATCCGGCGATTATTGATTTAAGTTTGAGATTATTTTCATTATTGTGTTGAGTAGACATATTCTTTATCTTTTATATCAGTGGTGTTATAATATGTGATAGGCAAAATTCGCCTTATCTCAATAATTTCATAGTGAAATCAAAAAACGACTCGTAACAAGCTGAGGATATTATGAACTTGCTAGTGATGTTTGCTGTTATCGGTATTGCGTTTTTTATCTTTTTTTGTAGTAAAAAAACCATGGAAAAAGATAAAACATTAAAAATATTTTCGGTACTGCTTTTTCTCGTGTACCTTTTTCGGCTTTTTACCACTCAAGATGCATTGAACAACGTATTCAACGTCCTGTTGTACGATATTGAAACACCCATCAATTCAGAGGATACTTGGTTGTTCTCTCCGGGAATGACCGTGTTCATTCTCTTTTTACGATGGTCGACTATGGCATCGATGTTATGGATAATCATATATCCTTTTTTTAAGTCATTATCATTAAAGTATTTAGGAGCCATTTTTGGCACCATCACCGGTATCTTGAATTTCATATTCTTCGATCAACATTTGATTGCATTTTCCAACAATACCGATTTGTGGTCTTTTAAATCAATCCAATATATGATAGAAACCGCTTTATTTTTGTTCATAGCGGTTGTTTTATTATGTGACATCATCCAAAAAAAAGAAATCATTCCGCGAAAAAAGGAATGGCTGAGACGGCTCATGATCATCATTGGTTCTTTTTTTGCGGTGATGCCTCAGACGCTGTTATACAACCTTTTTGGCAATTATGGAGAAGTTCCTGATGAATTTACATACAGCCATCTCTTTGTAATTGCTTTTCCTTTTCTCCTGATGTTTGTGGTTTATTACGTCACAAAGAAAGAGAATCAAATCAGCAAAGACACCATCATCACATATTTGGCGTTTGCGGCATTCACCCAATATTTCTATATGAGGAGGGAAACGTTAGAAGCTCTGCCACTCCATTTATGCAACACCGCCGTGCTCTTGCTTTTGCTTGCGGTGGTTTTCAAGATCAATCAATTCTTTTATTTTTCTTATTTTGCCAACGTGCTGGGAGCATTGGCAGCGATACTCTTACCCAATTACAGTTCCGACCTATTCACCTTCTCGGTCATTCATTATGGATATAACCATTTATACGCGTTCGTCATACCCATCTTGGCCGTGGCATTACATACTTTCCCAAGGCCGGTTTTGAAACACATGTACAAAGCGATCTTGGTATTTTCCATATACTACGTTTCCGTTGTTTTTTTGAATGCTTGGTTCAACAATTTTGCCACGGTGGATTACTTTTTTGCTTACAGCGATTTCTTGACCGATATGTTTGGTGTCAAGGAAATTCAGTTCAATTATATGGTCGAATTCACCTATAATGGTTTGACATTCCGTTTCTTTTGGCTTTTTCAAACGCTTTATTTTCTCATCTTCATTCTCTTGATGTTCACATCTTGGTATGTCTATGATGCCCTTTTTCAAATGGCCGATCAACACAGTCGTTTGAAAGCGAAGCAAGCATTGATCAAATTGGATCATTTAAAATTACTAAAAATGCTGGATGGACGAATGCCGAGCGAACCAATGAATCCCGGAGGCAAGGATATGATCAAAATAAGTCATTTCTCAAAAAAATATGGACAATCAGAACGATTTGCGGTCAAGGATTTTTCTTTAGAAGTCAAAGGAGGAGAGATTTTTGGCTTTTTAGGCCATAATGGTGCTGGAAAATCGACAACGATCAAAAGCATTGTCGGAATTCAATCCATTACCGAAGGCGAAATAGAAGTCTGTGGATACTCCATCAAGTCACAACCTTTGGAAGCAAAATTAAGAATCGGGTATGTATCCGACAATCATGCTGTATATGAGAAATTGACGGGGCGTGAATATATTTATTATGTGGCGGATCTATACCGTGTTCCAAAAGAAACACGCGATGAAAGATTGAACATATTGGCGGAGAAACTGGCATTATCCGAAGCAATAGACCAAATGATCAAATCCTATTCCCATGGGATGAAACAAAAACTGGTGGTTATCGCTTCGTTGATCCACGAACCGCCGGTATGGATCTTGGACGAACCGTTGACCGGACTGGATCCCATTTCCTCTTATCAGATCAAAGAAATCATGAGAGAACACGCCGCGAAAGGCAATATCGTCTTTTTTTCAAGTCATGTCATCGAAGTGGTAGAAAAGATCTGTACAAAAATTGCCGTGATCACTCAAGGTCAACTAACGGGGATTTACGATATCAATGTCTTGAAAGATAAGAACATTTCGCTTGAAGAATTGTATATGCACGGAATCAATCAAGGAAAGCGTGCTGCCGAATATGTTTGAGCGGATCAAGATTTTAACATTGATGCAACTTAGCAACAAATCACGATTGTATGTAAAGGGGTCGAAACGAGTGTACGTGCACATCGCGATTCGAACCGCCATCATCATCGCTCTTACTGTGATTGTCTCTTTGTTGTTGCATGTGTTGAAAAACATATTGTTTATTCCTGTTAATGAATTTCTCATGATTTTCATCTTGATTATGACACAAGGATTGAACATCATAGTCTCAACCATCGGATTGGTCAGCGATTTGTATCACAGCAAAGATAATCAGATTTTGTTTTCCTTAGCGGCTAAAAATGATGAGATTTTTTTCAGCAAGATCATGGTCACCTATGTCAATGAGTTTGTTCGAAATCTGTTCATCTTAATTCCGATATTCGTCGGATTTGGGGTGATTTCGAATCTTGGCATATTGTATTATATCAGTCTGATTTTCCTGATCTTCCTCTTGCCGATAATTTCGGTCGGCATTTCCAGTTTCATTTCCATGCCTTTTGCCAGCTTCTTGAATTATATCAAGCGCCATAACTTGTTGTCCGCAATTCTTTCATTGATCGTCATATTGGGTCTTTTTTATCTGACAACCTTGTTGGTTCAACAAATACCGACGCCTATTCGGATTGTTCAGCTGTACAATCGCTTCGTAGTGTCGATCACGATCGCTATCCAACGAATCGCTCAGTATGGTTCGATTTATACCGTCATCGGGAAAATGCTGTTTAACTATCATTACTTGCGGAATCTGCTGATTTTAGTGGGGACCGTTTTGGGGTTGATCGCAATCAATTATTTAGTATCAAAACCGGTATATTTCCGTTTGATGTCCACGTCTCAGGAAAACACCGTGAGGAAAAAAGACAAAAAGTACAAGCCGGTGGAAGCGACATCATTATTCATCACCTTTTTGAAAAAAGAGTTCACAATTGCCAGAAGAAGTTTGAATGAATTATTAAGCAATTATGCTTTGTTGCTCACCCTGCCTTTTTTTATGTTTGTGCTCAATTACATCTATATGGGTATGAACCGTTCGTCTTTTGGCAATCAAGTGGTGCTCATCATGAATGTCATCATCACTTTGTTGATTGCAACCGGATCCAATACAGCTTCCGCAACGGCGATCACCACGGAAGGATATGAATTTGTATTGTTAAAAACGGCTCCGTACAATACTTCGAGAATGGCATGGGCAAAAATCACATTCAATTTTGTTTTCACGACCTTGATGATTGCTTTGAGTTTCTTCCTTTTTAGCAAGGCATTGCCGGTGTTTCCCAAACAAGATATTTGGCTATTGTTTCTTTTTGTTATCTTTGTCAATTCGGGACATATTCTCTGGTCGTTCCAAATCGACTTGTTGACGCCAAAATTATCGGACTATGCCTCGACCGGATCGATTGCCAACAATCACAACGTCAGTCGTTCTTTATCAACCGGATTATTCTTGGCTTTCTTTTTTGGAGCTATGGCGATCATCGCTTTTATCTTCATCAAAGAATTCGGTTGGACCTTGATGTTATTGCTTTCAGCCGTGTTCTTGGCTTACCGTTTCCATACATTCAATTCGTATCTCAATGCTTATTTTGATGATATCGAGTATTAGGGGAAAGGAGACGCTATGACCAAGAAAATCTTGTTAGTCCTGGTATTGGTTTTCAGTATATTGTCGATCATTTTGATCGCGGTGTGGGGAACCTTGCCCGATCAACCGAATCATATACAAGTAGAATCGCTGATCATTGATAGCTATGATGAGACAAATGATGATGGCGATAAATTCAAAAACGTCGCAAATATTGTGACGGAACAGCAAAATATTTATACGATCGAATATGTCGTGAATCCCGGAAATGCCAACTTGGATATCGGTGTTTCCAGTACGAGTACCGGTGTGAACCTCCAAGTGGATATGGCGGATAACAAAGTCCACGTATTATTTAGTATGGAAGCCATTGGAGCAAAAGAGACCATCACCATTCAAATCAAAGACAAAAACACGCAAATTTCAGACGAAATCACTTTATGGTTTAAGACTTCGGACGTCATCATCGTCCCAGATATTTGATTAACGGAGGAACAACATGAGAAAGGCTTTGTATGTATTTTTCAGCATCATTGTATTAGCATTCTTGGCGTCATGTGGGAACCGGTCGCTGACCATCACGTTTGACAGTCAAGGAGGGACGGCAGTGCCATCGATTTCTGTTGCTCAACTCGTACAATTCTCGGAACCGGCGACAACCAAAACGGGACATACATTCTTGGGTTGGTTTTTATCGGAAAACGATACGACTCCCTTCGCTTTTGAAGAGGGCGCCACTCGAAATTTGACGCTTTATGCCAAGTGGCAGATCAATCAATATACGATTGCTTTCGAACCGAATACGGATACTGTCATGGAATCGATCACAGCGAATTATCAAGCTGCAATTGTGATTCCTACCAATATAACCAAGGAAGGATATACCTTTGATGGTTGGTATGAAGACAGCGAGTATCAAGAGCCCTTTGAGTCCAACCGGATGGGGGCGGAGAACCTTACCCTTTATGCCAAATGGGATCCTATCTATTGCATCGTGGACTTTTATGTCGACGACACTTTATTAGTCTCAAGAGAAGTGCAATACGGACTGGTTATGTCCAACATTCCATCTGTTCCGCTATTGGAAGGATATGAGGGAAGTTGGGATGTCGATTTCGAGGATGCCATCACCGACGATCTTCATGTTCAGGCCGTATATGACCGAAAGACCTATCAGGTTTCTTTTGTCGATCAATGGGAACATGTTTATTTCACCGTAGTCATCAACCATGGGGATTCTGTACCCGAGCCCAGCGAGACTCCGGAAAAAACCGGATATACTTTTACCGGTTATTCCGAAATTTTGGATCAATTGGAAATCACGCAAGATACAGTGATCGATGTGATTTTCACCCCGATCACGTATTTGGTGACATTCCGAGTGTTGGGGGCGGAAGTGAAAAGCGAAACAGTCCTGTATGGAACCAGTGCGACTGCTCCCGATGTGGCTGTTCCGGGATATACGTTCAGCGGATGGGACAAAGCGTTTGACAACATTACGGGATATCTGGAAGTCCAAGCAATCTTGACGCCGAATGAATACCAAATAATCCTTCATGGAAATGGTGGGCTGATTGAGGAAGAAACCACGTTGTCACTTTCAGGCGACTATCAAAGTTCCATCACCTATCTTGTTCAGCCAACGCGACCAGGTTATCAATTTTCTGGTTGGTATCTAAATTTGGAAGGCACCGGTCAACAAGTGATCCTTTCCAACTATTCGATGCCGTTGGATGGAATGGATCTTTATGCGAAATGGGAAACGATCAGTTACATGATTGCCTATTATGATTTACATGAAGCCCAAAACGGCAATCCACGAAATTATAATATCACAGAGTCAATCACATTGACTTCACCCACAAGCAGGACTGGCTATCTCTTTTCCGGTTGGTTTGATGCCGAAATCGGTGGCAATCAAGTGACGGAAATATTGGAAGGATCGACTGGAAATCTATCGTTCTATGCCCGATGGACGCCCATCGTTTATTTGATCAATTACGAGAACCTATCCGGGTCGACCCAAAGTAACCCACTAAGTTATAGCATCGAGACTTCGACGATCGGGTTGAATGCCCCCACAACCAGAGCGGGATATACTTTTGATGGATGGTATACGGCGCTTGAGGATGGATCGAAAGTCACACAGATCGTCAGTGGATCGACCGGGAATCTAACGCTATATGCTCGTTGGACACCAATAACCTATCAGATTATATATGAGAACTGTTTGGAAACGACACATAACAATCCAAGCAATTACAGCGTCGAGACGACATCGATCGTTTTGAACGAACCCTCCGTTCGAGTTGGATACACCTTTGCCGGCTGGTACACTGCGCTTAACGAAGGTTCACAAGTGACCCAGATCACGATGGGAACAATGGGGAATCAAACGCTGTATGCCCGTTGGATTGCCAATTTGTACTTGGTCACATTCAATACCAATGGCGGAGATTCACTTTCAGAGATGATCGTGACATATGATGAGAGCTTCACGCTTCCGAATGCGACCAAGACAGGTCATACTTTCAGCCAATGGAAACTGAATGGAGAAGCCTTCCCCATTAGCGGAGTATGGAATATTTCCAACAACGTGTTTTTGGACGCTATATACGATGCCAATGACTATGTGATCACATTCAACACCAATGGCGGAGATTTACTTTCAGAGATGATCGTTGCTTATGGCGAGAGCTTCACGCTTCCGAATGCAACCAAAGCGGGCTATTCTTTCAGTTATTGGCAATGGGACGACGAAGCTTTTTCCTCAGGGATCTGGGAGATGGCGTATGATGTCATCCTGGGTGCGATTTATGAGGTAGAAGCATATGAGATCACCTATTTGAATCTATCGGGAACGACAC
>JAAYZB010000169.1 GCA_012515085.1 Acholeplasmataceae bacterium | reverse complement strand
GGATGAAACTGCATGGTATAGATATTTTTCTCGAGATGTCCCGACAACGCAATCGCCTCAGGTGTTACTCCTAATACTTGAAATCCCGGAGCCGGTGTGATCACCTGATCGCCATGACTCATCCATACAGTATGACTTGAGGGGATATTGGCAGTGATTTTCGATGCTGTGTGAATGGTGCACTCGGTTTTCCCATATTCCGAGTGAACAGCGCGGGCGATGGTTCCACCCATTTTTTTATGTATCAATTGCATGCCGTAACAAATCCCACAAATGGGAATTCCCAAATCAAGAATCAATTCATCCATGTCTAACCGATCGTCCGTCAGGACACTATCGGGTCCTCCGGATAAAATAATGCCTTTGATCGACGGATCACTTGCCAAGGTCGCTGCGGATGTATGATAAGGTAAAATTTCAGAATAAAGACCAATCTCACGGATTCTTCGGGCAATCAATTGCACGGTTTGGGATCCAAAATCCAAGATGACTATTTTATCGGTTGTTGGCACAGGGAGTTCCTTCACTTTCTATTAAAATCATTTCGAGTAGTTGGGCGCCTCGACAGTAATATCGATATCATGGGGATGGCTTTCCACCAGACCCGCTTGGGTAATGCGGACAAACTTTCCTCTTAATCTCAACGCTTCGATCGAATCTGTTCCACAATATCCCATTCCCGAACGTAAACCGCCGACCAGCTGATAAATTGTGTCCGCGATTGATCCTTTGTAGGGTACCCGGCCTTCAATGCCTTCGGGAACATATTTTTTGGCTTCCATTTGATTATTCTGGAAATACCTATCCCCAGAACCGTGTTTCATTCCGAGAAGCGATCCCATACCAATATACGCCTTATACCGTCTTCCTTGATAGATGATCTCTTCTCCGGGCGCTTCTGTTGTTCCCGCTAGTAAACTTCCCAACATCACGGTGTGAGCCCCAGCCGCAATCGCTTTGGCAATATCGCCACTATACTTGATTCCCCCATCAGCAATCAAACAGACATCGGTCGTATTGATATATTCCGCCACATCCATGATTGCACTTATCTGGGGTACACCGACTCCAGCAACTACTCGTGTCGTACAGATCGAGCCCGGGCCGATTCCGACTTTGACCGCAGATGCACCGGCTTCTACCAATTCTTTGGCGGCTTCTTTCGTCACGATGTTTCCCGCGACAATATCCAACTTGGGAAAACGTTGTCGAACGTTTCTAACCATCTGGATCACGTTTTCCGAATGAGCGTGTGCGCTATCAATTGCAATCACATCCACTTCGGAATTGACAAGTGCCTGGACCCGTTCCATCTCTTTCTCCCCGACGCCCACTGCGGCACCACAACGGAGTCTTCCTTTCGAATCGCGGGAGGAATAAGGATAATTGATGACATTGTCGATATCTTTGATGGTAATCAATCCGCGAAGTTTGTAATTTTGATCGACAATCGGCAATTTTTCAATGCGATTGTCCGCCAAAATTTTTTTAGCTTGTTCCAAGCTCGTGCCAACGGCAGCCGTGATCAAATGATCTTTAGTCATGATCTCACTGACTGGTGTGGTATCAATCTGTCGATATTTCATGTCGCGATTCGTAATGATGCCTTTCAAAATACCCGCTTCATCCACAATCGGCAACCCGGATATTTTATAGCGTCGCATCAAGTCTTCCGCATCAAGCAATGTCTTGTCTGGTGTCAATGTAATCGGATGAATGATCATCCCGCTCTCACTGCGTTTGACATAGTCGACCTGTTCGGCTTGTTGTTGGATCGATAGATTCTTGTGAATGAAGCCAATGCCGCCTTCGCGGGCAATCGCGATTGCGAGTCGCGCTTCAGTCACTGTATCCATCGCTGCAGAGACGATCGGTATATTCAACCGGATATTTTTTGTAAGACATGTCGATAAATCTACTTGCGAGGGCATCACTTTAGATTTTTGTGGCACCAATAAAACATCGTCAAATGTTAATCCTTCTGGGCAGATAGTCTTTTGTGAAAAAGTCATTGCATCCTCCTTTATATAAAAAAAATAGGTCCTTGCAATCGCAAAGAAACCTGTGTCAGGATTCCTCACGTAGTCTCAGGTTTACGGCCCGAGGTAGAAACTTGCTTACCAATTAAAGCGATTATACGTGATCTGTTCTCATTATAACATTCAATTTTTACGGATGCAATCCTTTTGTGATAGAGAATACAAAATCGTTTTCTATCGAACGAAATAAAAAACGAACCTTTGTCGATAAAGGTTCGTATACAAAATGAAAATCGGTTTAAAGCACGATAAAGTTATGTTCAAAAAAGTAATTTAGTAGCGTTTTCCGGGTTATGATGCCCATGAAATGGTCATTTTCATCCACAACCGGCACAAAGTTCTCTTCTGCGGCTTTGGCAATGAGTTCCACCATTTCCGCTTTGGATTTGATTGCGGAATAATCGCGATGGCGATGAATATCCTTCACCAAAACCTTTTC
>JAAYZB010000168.1 GCA_012515085.1 Acholeplasmataceae bacterium | reverse complement strand
GGTATCGGTAAGAGAAAAGTGCGCTTCCAATCGTTTGCATCAGGAATCCATCAATGCCCAAATCGGCATATTTCTCTTGATATTTTTGATAATGGTCGGCCATTGCCAAAGGATTCCGGTAATAAGCCGTTTCGATCAATCGGGCTTGATCGGGCTTTGTATCGAAATTGTTGAGCGTCATTTTCTTGACAATTTGATTTCCGAGCCCTCCCGAAAAAGATAGAATCGGATTGTCTTCTACATAGAGACCGATATTCTGCTCATCACAATAATCGACCAACTCGCGGAAGTCGGCTTTTCCACCCAAAAGACCACTGATGGTGGGCTTGATCGGGGTATTGCCATAATAAGCGTTTTTAGCCCAGCCAATATATTGAATGCTGAACTTCTCCACTGCTTGGAGCTTCAACATCTCGGCAATGTCGATGGCGTCTTGGTAGCGGGTCATCGCCACGTAATTATTGCCAAACAACCCGTGCTTGTAATCCATCCCGATTAAGGATAGATCCATGGCTAGCCCCACCCTCGGCTTCTCTTCCAGCCTTAGAATGTCACGGAATTTTTTTGCCATCCCCGAATAACTGGCTTCACCATTCGCAAGGAAGTGATACTCGGTTTCAAAATCCGTTGGAAAAGGCTCTGAATTGATGAGTTGGAAACTGTCATTGATGTTTGAAGACGTGGTGATTTGATAACGTTCTCGATAGATGTACTTGGCGAACGTCGTGTTTACTCCGGTCGCATTGTACCCATACGGATAAGAATGAATCTCCGTTGCGGCACTTCCAGTTTTGACATAAGCCAGAAATGCCGCTTGCTGAAAGCCATGATTCACACCAAATACCGGCATGGTCGCGGATAACTCCGGATGAATGTGGGTTGCTTCCGAAGACGTCGTGGCTTGATTGCGGTAGCCTTCATCAGTTCCATAGAGTCGCTTGATATACGCAGTGGTTCTCGGAACGTTGTCATAGCGGACCAGTGCGCCCGAGCCATCGGGAATGAAGGAATAACCGTTGATCAGGTAATTGTTGGAGCCAAAATAAGGAAACAGATAAATCGCGCGGATGCGATATGAGATAATTCGAGTGGTGATCTTCCCATCCAACCCCAGTACTTTCTTTTCCACATCGCCTTCCACTATTGACTCTTGGGGAATCCTTACACAAAGCTTGTCGCCGTCCAGTCGGACCTCCACAGCAAAACTGATCGCAAGGTCGTTAAAATTGATTGTGGCATAAATCCCATTGGGCAGTGCCTCATAATCATAATCCACCGTCACATGGTATTTGGGCCCCGATAAATACGATTTGGAATCGTCGATCAGGATGTTGTCCAAATTATAATATTCAAGCGTGACACCGGATTCAATCAAGAATCGCTGAGCCCCGCTATATCCCAAGGACAAATAGTCGGGATAGACCGAATACCAAATATATTGGTTTTGTTTGTCGAGGATAGCGATATTAAAGTTCTTTTCTTTTAGATACAGTTGAAGTGTCTCTGATTCCGACACCAGTTGGTACCCTTTTTGAACCAGGTCCGCCTCCGGTGTCGGACTGATAGTAACGGGATCCGTATTTTCCGGGCGTCCGTAGAAATTGGATTCGATGCGACTGTCTTGACTCCACGTAAATCTTTCCGGAAGCGTAGCAATTTTCGGAGCCGCAAGAAATGGAATCGCCGTGAAGAATCCCAAAACACAAAAAGCTATCAGAATCAGCCATTTCTTATTCACGGATGATCACTTCCTTTACGATGTCCGAAACAAAGGTGCCGACCTGGAATACCATCAAATAGACGATGATGAGCGTGATAATGATGACGATCATCATCAACAGGGTCAATAGCAGATTGACGATGGTCTGTCCCACCGTGTAATTATGCGTTTCCTTGATGTTGAAATATATAAGCCCCAGACTCCAAAGAAACATGAACGTGAGCCCGAATGAATACAAAAACGACTCGTTCAGGGTAATGACGTTCGAGAGCAAGATGACGAGTGGATAAATCAAGAAAATTGGAGTCAAGGCGCCGAGTGAATTCAGGAAAACAGCTCGCATCGTTCCTTCTCCTTCCATCAAGGAACTCACGAGATAGTTGGAGAGGACAAAGATTAAAAACGGTAATACCAACTTCATGATTTCATTGAAGAGGACGGTCTCTTCAATGATCACTTGATTGAAGATGAATCCAGTCAACACCATTCCAATCAAATAGAGCCCGACCAAGGCGATCAAGAAGATAAATCCGCTGAGCGTCGAGACGCGATTGCGACGTTTGACTTCATAACAAGTGTCGAAGGGGTGCCGAACAAATCGAAACATCATGGCCATTTCTCTCGGATATTTGAGCGACAACAACCGTTGGAACGGCTGCTTAATCGCCGATAGGAAAGCGAACTTCTTATTGGTATAATGAATGATCGCTCCAAAAGCGACCAACAGCAGCAACGTGAGCAAAATCCCATCGATATGGTCGATCAACCAGATATTTCGAATTTCCCAGTACGCTTCTGAGTATTCGGCTTTGGCATTCGCAATTTCAAAATAATCGAGCGCCAATTCATACTCTTCATTCATGAGATATCCAAGTCCAATTCCTCGGTAAGCCATGTCGAACATCGAGTTATACCGAAGGACCTCTGTCCAGATGTCGATACTTTCGACATACTCGGCATCGTTGTAACAACGAAGAGCATCATGGACTTTGACGGCAAAGGGTGTCTCTTGAAAGATATGCAACGCGTTTCGGGACGAATTATCGTCGATAACAAAAAGATTCCCTTGCGTATTTTGGGCAATTGCAGATGCGGATAAGAACAGTCCTAACCGGTCATTGCCCGTTCCTAATCCAGCAAATTGAAACAACAGGTTGCCAAGCGAATCGTATTCTACGATCGTGCCGCCAGAAGTCACCGCATACAAATTGCCGACATCACCCGGCCATGAATCCACAAAGCTTCCATGGGTGAACATGTCATCAGGATAAAAATTCGTGCCGCCCGTGTTGACTTTTTTAATATTGTCTCCTTGATTATCCTCAATGATGGTGCTCGTTACAGTGTAGTAATACCCACGGTTGTCCAGGGCGATATTCGTGACGGGAACCGGAATGTTTTTTGCCAAATTGACATTGGGATTGTTTTGATAGAGAATTCGCTGAAGTCGTTTCCAAAGACTGATTTTGATCGGGTTCGAGGCAAAATAGTTGATAAACCGATTCTCCTGATTGATCATCAGAACACCATTTGTCGTGCCTTCGTTCGTCACATACATCGTTTGGTTTTGATCGACCGCGATTTTCATCGGCCGAAATAAGAAATTTTCCGAGTCGAGCAATGACGAGGTCGGGGTGGACAACGATTTGACAAAGGTGACTCGATCCTCCAAGTCGGCTGCTTCTTTATCAAAATTGTAAATGTGGATCGCTCCGATGTCTTGATTGGTAACGGCCTGTCCGTAATCGGCGATATAGATGACATCGTCAACGACAGCGATCCCCATCGGTTTTTGCATCTTATCGGACCCAAATTTAGCCACAACCTGGTAAGCGGGGTCCAAGATTAGAATCCGTTTATTTCCGGTATCAGCGATATAAAGATAATCTTCCTCGTCCACGGTGAGATCCTTGGCCCCATTCAGGGTGGATCCGTCACTGAAGGTCCGGATCATTTGAATGGCTTCATAGGCTTCATTTGTTTCTTGAAGCCGGCCATTCCGGTCTAAAGTGAATGTCTTATAAGCCGATAAGGCCGACACGGTTGTTGGCTGGGTGGCAGCGAATCCCAGAAACAACAGGAAACAAATCATCAGAAGCAAGAGGCGTCTTGTCTTCATCTTACTTGATCCCCGAGTGGGCCATCGTGTTCATCACGCTGTTTTGAAGGATGATGAACAAGACGACATTGGGAACGAAGATGATCAGATTGGCCGCGGCTGCCATACCTTGGGCGGCAATCGGATTCGTTCCAATAGTCAAGGCGGAAAAGTAATAGGGTAAGGTCTTCAACGCTTCGTCATTGACGTAGAGATTGGAGGTTTGCACGTTGTTCCAAGCATTCTGGAAGGATAAGATCATCACGGTCGCAAGCGCCGGTTTAACAAGAGGCATCACGATCTTAAGATAGATTTGGAAGTTATTCGCTCCGTCGATTTTCGAAGCCTCAAAGAGTTCGACTGGAACCTGATCCATGAACTGCTTGATCAAGAACACGCCGACCGGCATCGCAATCAACGGGATAACATGCGCCAACATGGTGTTTGTGACCCCGAGCGTGCTCATCACGATGAAGCGAGGAACAGCTATTGCCACCGGCACGATGATGATTGCGATCTGATTGATCAAAAACAAGCCCTTTTTGCCTTTGAATTTCAAAAAGGAAAAAGCGAAAGCCGCGGCCGAGCCGAGCGCAATCGTCAAGAAAATCACCAGCCCGCTCACGAGGAGCGAATTGAAGAGGTATCGCGAAAATGGCACACCGGTCTGAGAAGCCAAGGTAAAGAGGTTTTGGAAATTATCCAAGGTGAGGCGCGAGGCAAAGATTTTCGGTGGATAGGCATACAGTTGATCCAAAGGCTTGAATGCATG
>JAAYZB010000017.1 GCA_012515085.1 Acholeplasmataceae bacterium | reverse complement strand
TTGGACAACTTCATGTATGCACAGAGACTTTGTATGTTGTAGTCAAGGTTTAATAGGTTTATGATTTGGTATTCTTTTTGGATGACCTTCTTTGTCTTAGGGCCATCACCTCCTCGGTCGTGTATCCTTTTTTTAGGCGTTCATTCTCAATTCTTAACTTCATGTTTTCATATTGAAGTTCTTCCAGTGGCGTCAGTGCTTTCCTGTTTTGAAATTTAGTTAATGGATTACCTGGCTTCCGCTTGTTTTCTAGTGCTTCTATGCCTCCTTCTTGGTATTTCTTTACCCAGTTGATTAACATACCGTTGCTCTTCATGCCGTTGGTGCGTGCTAAATCTTTTGCGCTTACCTCACCGGATATGATGAGTCGTACAAATTCATATTTAGCTTCTTTGCTCCAATAACGATTGGGGCGTTCGTTCTTTACGCCCTTTGGTCTTCCCATCATATGACCTCCCTTCAATGATATTAAAACATGAAAAAAGATGTTAGAGACTTTTTATGTGTCTACTAACATCTTATCATTTCAATTACTTGGCGCTTTTTTTAAAAGTGATATCGGCCATCTTCTTTTCGATAGCTCGTTTGACATGCTCGGGTACAAAAGCAGAAACATCACCACCGAATTCCGCTAACTCACGAACGGATGATGAGGAGAGATACGAAAATTGTCCTTCAGTCATTAAAAATACAGTATCGATTCGTGAATCGATTTTACGGTTGAAATTCGTCAACTGAAATTCATAGTCATAATCAGTTACTGCCCTTAGTCCCCGAAGAATATGACTGGCTCCAAGTTCCAAACAATGTTTGACGGTCAATTTATTGGATTTGATCACTTCGACATTCGGGAAATTGCGACAACATTCTCGAACCATTTCTAAACGTTCATCGGGTGTAAATAGAGTTTTTTTGTTGGGGTTAAATGATACGGCGACGTATAAATGATCAAATAATTGCGAGCCCCGAGAAATGATGTCGATATGTCCGAAGGTGATTGGATCAAAACTGCCAGGATAAAATCCGGTTTTCATGATGCGTCCTCCTGATTGGTGTAAAATGTGAATTTGGCAATGCCGGCTACCCGTTCGCGGGTAAGCGACAAATAGTGATAACTGGGCTCCAAAATCGTGTCATTCCGAGTTTCGATGACGAGAATTCCCCGAGGAGCGAGCAACTTTCTTTCCGCAATCGTTGAAAGGATATATTCATAATCATCGGACTCGTAAGGGGGATCGGCAAGTATCAAGTCAAAGCGTTTATGGATGATTTGAGACAAAAACGATCGTACGTCACGTTTGACTAAGATGATGTCTTCCCCTTCGTGGCATTTCAGTTTCATCAGATTTTCCCGGATGGTGTTGATCGCCTGAAACGATGAATCCACAAAATAACAATGAGTCATACCCCGACTGAGGGCTTCAAGGCCCAAGGCGCCACTGCCAGCATACAGATCTAGCACGCTGCCACCCGAAAAATATTGTCCTAAGATATTGAAAAGCATTTCTTTGTTTTTATCAGTGGTCGGACGGGTCTTGTCACGATCGACTTCCTTGATGACCTGCCCTCGCCACTTTCCGGAAATAATGCGCATGATTAGTCCTCCATGTTCATTTTATCACCCGGGAAGGCTGAAAGCAAGCCAATATCGAAGGCAAAAGAACTCACAAATAAGTGATTTTTTCGACCGCCTTTTGATCTAGCCGGGTAAGAAGTGCTAGGATTAGTTTGACTGTATTTTCATAATCATCTTGATGAATCATTGATGTATGGGAGTGAATGTAGCGGCTGGGTAGGCAAATGGCGATGCTTGGACAGCCGCTATGTGACAGATGGATTTTTCCCGCATCGGTTCCTCCCCGCTTCAGGTGAGATAGCTGATAGGGAATCTTTTCTTCGTTTGCAACTTGAACCACAAACTCTCTCAATCCGACATGTCCGACCATCGAACTGTCATACAGCATTAAGCAGGGACCTTTGCCAAGCACGGCATCTTTGGATCCACCTGGATAATCATTGGCAACAGTGACATCAAGCGAAATGCCAATATCCGGAGACACTTTATAGCTGGAGGTGCCAGCCCCGCGAAGACCCACTTCTTCTTGAACCGATCCGACTCCATAATAGGTATTGGGATGGTCAATATTTTGAAGCAGTTTGAGGACTTCTAAGATGATACCAACGCCAATACGGTCGTCAAATGCTTTAGCTAGCAAGTACTTGGAATTAGCCATGAGCGAGAATTCCATGGCTGGAGTGACCATATCTCCTACCTCGATACCGAATGCCTTGGCTTCTTCATCCGATGATACGCCTATATCGAGATACATATCGCTCAATTCCACCACTTTTTTCTTTTCTTCGGGTTCTAAGATATGCGGGGGTTTGGAACCGACTACGGCTAGAATTTCACGATTGTTTTTGGTGGTGATGTGAAACCGTTGACTTAGCAGTACGTGACCCCACCAACCACCGACGGGAATGAATTTTAAATAACCATCCTTGGTGATCTCGGTAATCATTAAACCGATTTCATCCATATGCCCAGATATCATGATTTTAGGAGTGGATGAAATCCCTGTCTTTTTCAAAATGATTGATCCCAAGTTGTCATAGGATAACTCGGCAAGGTCTTTGGCAAATGTTTCTACGAAATGGCGAATTTGACGTTCGTTCGCCGGAATCCCGTTTAGTTCCGTTAGCGTCTTTAATGTGTTAATCATGGATCTCCTTTCCGATCAAACACTTCTTTTGTAAACAAAAAGCACATGGACAGTTGGAAATCACTCGAGCAGACAAACATCTACCCCAAAGTGGGTGTCGCTTGACTTTTCTTCAGGATTCCTAACTGAATAGGCTTTCAACACCAGAAAAGACCTTGACTCCCTTATAAAAATTGTAGGTCGCGGGTGAGTGATTTCCAACCATCCAAGTACAATTTCATTATAAATAATGATCATTTGTTTGTCAACCGCAGCCAAGAAAAAAAGCAAGCATTATCGCTTGCTTTAAAAATCAATGTGAGCGTGGAGCTTTAATGTTGGCGTGTGCCGCTGCCAAACGAGCAATGGGCACTCTGAATGGCGAGCAGGAGACATAGGACAAGCCAATCTGATGGCAGAATTCGACGGAGTCGGGATCCCCACCATGTTCCCCACAAATACCTAGCTTCAAATCCGGCCGGACACTCTTACCGAGATCGACAGCCATTTTCATCAATTTGCCAACACCTTTTACATCGACATGGGCAAAAGGATCGCTTTCAAAAATTTTCTTGGAATAATAGTCTCCGAGGAAGGCACCGGCATCATCGCGGCTGAATCCGAAGGTCATTTGGGTTAAATCATTTGTTCCGAAACTGAAGAAGTCTGCCTCGGAAGCAATTTCATCGGCCAATAAAGCAGCACGCGGAATCTCGATCATGGTACCAACCAAATAAGAAAGTGTGACACCGGCTTTTTTGATGATTTCGTCAGCAGTTTTGACGACGATGTCTTTGATAAATTTCAGTTCTTTGAGTTCTCCAACCAGCGGAATCATGATTTCTGGAACAACATGACCACCGCGTTGATTGACCTCGATTGCGGCTTCGATGACTGCTCTGGTCTGCATCACGGCAATTTCCGGATACGTAATCGATAGACGGACACCACGATGGCCTAACATCGGATTAGTCTCATGAAGCGAGTCGACCGTTGCTTTTAATTCGTCATAGGTGATCCCCATGTCTTTGGCTAAAAGTTCGATATCTTCGGGATCGGTTGGAAGGAATTCATGTAGCGGGGGATCCAAGTAACGAATGGTGACAGGGAACCCGTTCATTGCTTCATACAAACCGATGAAATCCTGACGCTGCATCGGCAATAATTTATCCAATGCCGCTTGTCTTTCTTCGAGCGTCTTTGAAACGATCATTTCCCGCATTGCTGGAATTCGGTCGGCTTCAAAGAACATATGTTCTGTACGGCAAAGGCCAATGCCTTCCGCACCGTAATTATAGGCCACTTTGGCATCGCGAGGGTTATCCGCATTGGTTCTGACTTTCAGCGCGCGATGTTTATCTGCCCAAGCCATCAATGTCGCAAAGTCACCGGACACAGTGGCATCCATCGTTTTAATTTTTTCTCCATAGATTTTTCCGGTAGAACCATCAAGCGAAATATAGTCACCTTCGTGATATTTTTTGCCAGACACTTCGAAATATTTTTTGGATTCGAATACTTTGACACTACCAGCACCAGCCACACAGCAAGTGCCCATCCCTCTGGCAACCACTGCCGCATGCGAAGTCATACCGCCGCGACTGGTCAAAACACCTTTCGCAATCGCCATTCCTTCGATATCTTCGGGGGATGTTTCCTGACGAACAAGGATTACAGGAAGACCATCCTTAGCCATTTCTTGAGCTCTTTCTGCAGTAAATACAGCTCGGCCGGTTGCCGCTCCTGGAGAGGCATTCAATCCAGTTGCAATGACCGTGGCGTTTTTCAAGGACTCGGGATCAAACTGTGGATGGAGCAAGGAATCGAGTTG
>JAAYZB010000167.1 GCA_012515085.1 Acholeplasmataceae bacterium | reverse complement strand
GTATCGCTGAAAGTCACCATCGATGGCAAGGAATATGCGGAACAGGAACTGTCAACCGAAGACATGTATCATTATTTGAAAACTGCGAAAAAACTAGCAACAAGCCAGCCGTCACCAGGCGAATTCTTGGAGGCCTATCAGGCGTTTTATAACGAAGGCTACCAACAACTTTTGGTCGTGACGCTCTCGGAAAATATCAGTGGGACGTATCAGTCCGCATTGATTGCGAAGACGATGATCGATTTTCCCCTAGAAATCGAAGTGAGAGCCCCCCAAGTGGCTTCCTATGGCGTTGCGAACGGGATCATTCCACTCATTGAGATGATCCAAGCCGGAAAGACTTTTTCGGAAGTGGTGGCGCGCTTTGACTCCGTTTATCAGCACGCCCAAGTCATGTTTACCTTGTCTAACCTCATGCATCTTTTTCGCGGGGGAAGGTTGGGGATCGTCAATGCGTTGCTCGGGACGGTGCTTCGGATCAAGCCGATCATCGAGATGATCGATGGAAAGTTGCAGCTGACGCACAAAGTTCTCTCCAATCAGGCTTGTTTTGATTATTTTTTGAATGTGGTCCGAAAAGCATGTCAGGAGTTTAAACATGTCCGACTGGACATCATTCATCTCAATCGTCCGGATTGGGCGGAGAAGTTGAAACAAGGCATATTGAATGAGTTTCCCGATACGATCATTCATATGACGGATTACGTCAGCCCGGTCTTTTTCGTTCATTTGGGAAACCAAGGGTTTGGCGTCGCAATTGTGGCGGAATAACGAGATTTTTTAAATAGGATCAGCTCCGACGGAGATTGGCTTTCATAACAGAAATATTGCTTGACTTTCATAGGGCTATTGTGTAAACTAAAAGTTGCGAAAAACAAGATGGCGGTTGTGGCGAAGTGGTTAACGCATCGGATTGTGGCTCCGACACGCGTGGGTTCGATTCCCATCAATCGCCCCATTTGTTTTCGCAAATGAATGGGCTATAGCCAAGCGGTTAAGGCATCGGACTTTGACTCCGAGATCGGTAGTTCGAATCTACCTAGCCCAGCCATTCATGACCCGCTAGCTCAGCTGGTAGAGCATTTGACTTTTAATCAAAGGGTCAGGCGTTCGAATCGCCTGCGGGTCACCATTTGGATTCTTTTCTTTTTTTATATTATAGATTGTTTTCCATGTGCGGGTGTGGCGAAATTGGCAGACGCGCTAGACTTAGGATCTAGTTCCTTTGGAGTGCAGGTTCAAGTCCTGTCACCCGCACCAAATATAGGCGAGAAAACTTCCTTGAGTTGAGGGAATAGGTTGATCCAAAACCCACTTCAACAAGGGAAGTTTTTTGTTTATCTGAAGAATATCTAAAAGATAACGTATGCCGTTTTTCACATAATCTTCAACACATAGTTGTTTTATTAAGCATCTCAATTGCTTGTTTTGAAAAGTGATATTGATCTAAAAAGACATTGCATGAGGTGGTTTTTTCACGGATGTCATGTTCTTTTTTAATCAACAGATGTATAATAAAAATGATTTTTGATATTTTGTTCCGAAAGTTCACTTTTATTGCAATGAGATAAGCAATATATGGGGTTTGTGGAGATAATGACGTTTAAAACTGTATCAATAGAGAGATAAACACGCCTATTTTGACAATTATTCTGTTTTTCTCTTGTTTTGTGGCTTGGTTCATATCCCATTACCGGCACCGAAGTAATGTTTG
>JAAYZB010000166.1 GCA_012515085.1 Acholeplasmataceae bacterium | reverse complement strand
TCAAATCGGTATTTCTCTCAATGTTCCAAACGAGAATGTCTTTCAAGCCCTTTGTCTGAAAGAATCCTAATTGCTTGGTTTTGATGACAAACGGAAAAAACCGAGTCGTTTCCACGAGGGTGCTGATCTTTTCAATGCAGTCGTTGCTGACATCGCCAACAAAAACCAATGTCACATGAAAATTGGATGTGGTAGTAAAGTGACCACCGAGAGCAACTCTTCTCAATTTTCGGGACAAACTGGCTAGTTGAGCCCGGCACTTGTCATCGGGCACTAATGCAAGAAAAACTCGCACGCGTGTTCACCCCCCAGTCTCTTGTCATCTGGTATGACAAATAGGAGCAATTAGGGTACCTCGCCAATAGTTCAACAGTATTAATTGATTCATTTAATCATATCATGCGATAAATTAAGATGTCAATGGCTTCAAAGATTTGGATGATTCCGGCAACTAACAAATAATCAGTTATTTGTCTCCAATGGTCAGTGCCATTACCGCCTTAGCCGTATGAAGTCGATTTTCTGCTTCCTGGTAGATGATGGAATGCTTCCCATCAATCACCGAATCCTCGACTTCATTTCCTCGATCCGCAGGCAAGGCATGCATATATCTCACAGTCGGTTTGGCAAGAGCCATCATCGATTCTGTACATTTCCAACTCTGGTATTGCTGTAACAAATCATCCACGACAGCGGTTGAATCATTCGTGACCCAACTTCCCCAGTTCTTTGGAATCACGACATCGGCATCACAGTAAGCTTCTTCCATCTGATGGGTGATCCGGAACGATCCGTGGTTCGCCAACGCATTTTCCTTTGCTTTTTGGATCGCCCAATCCGGAAGATCATAACCTTCAGGGTAGGCGAGTGTCACGTCCATTCCATAGCGAGGGAACAACAAGATTTGCGTGAGCGGCACACTGATCGGCTTTTTGTGTGTTGTCGCATAAGCCCAGATGATCGATACTTTCAAATGCTCGGTAGTTGGATAGACTTCCTGAATCGTCATGAGATCCGCCAATCCTTGCATGGGATGATATAGATCACATTGCAGATTCATAATTGGAACCGTCGAGTGTTCCGCCATCTCCCGAAGATAACGGTTGCCAACTTGCCAAAAACAATTGCGACAGGCAATGGCATGGCCATAACTCGATAAGATCATGGCGGTATCCTTTGCGGACTCACCGTGCGCAATTTGCATTTTGGAGGTATCCAAGAAGATTCCGGTCCCTCCTAGATGGGCAATTCCAGCTTCCATAGAATTTCGAGTCCGGGTGGACTGTTCAAAAAACATCAAAAAGGCAACTTTATTCTCCAAATAGCGTGTGGGTTTATTCGTTAAAAAATCGTGTTTCAATTCGTTTGAGACCGCAAGCAGAGTATCGATTTCTGGTTTGGTCCACTCTTCCAGTGTTATGAGATGTTTTCCTTTAAATAAGGGCTTCATTTGGCGATTTCCTCCAATTGATGAATCGTGTGGATATACGTACTGGGAATCAAGGCGTACATTGCAGCGGCCTTGACTAATTCCGCTTTCCAAGTCTTCTCATTCGGTGCGTGAGCTTCGGCTTCATGACCGGGGCCAAATCCAATACAAGGGATATGATGTTTTCCCATGATCGACACTCCATTTGTTGAGAAGGTCCACTTGTCCACTATCGGTTCTTCGTGAAAAAGCTTCCGATAGCTCATGACGACTGATTGGCACACCGGATGGTCTTCCGGGATGGTCCAAGTGGGGAAATATGCTTCGGTCGGATAGACTAGTCCAGTATAAGCGGGGCGATTATAAGAATAAAGTTCGACGGTTGCCTGAGCTTTTTTGACGGATGGAAGGTCTCGAATCTCTTGAAGTGCCGTTGCCATTGTCTCACCTTGAGTCAAGCGACGATCAATGGAAATTTGACAGCCATCAGCCACGGCACAGCGACTCGGTGAGAGACTTGAAATCTCGCTGACAGTCAAAGTTCCTTTCCCAAGAAATGAATCATCGCGCAAACGGTGATTCAAGGCTTCGAGTTCGGATATGATCGATGCCATTTTATAGATCGCGTTTTCGCCTCTTTCCGGGGCGCTTCCGTGGCAACTAATGCCTCGGGTTGACACTTTGATTTCCATTCGACCCCGATGTCCGCGATAGATTCGACAAGAAGTTGGTTCCGTGATGACGACAAACTCGGGGCGAATCTTTTCTTTTTCAATCAGGTATTGCCAACAAAGACCGTCACAGTCTTCTTCTTGAACGGTACCGGTGATCAGCAAGGTCACATCGGATTCCAAGTGCAGGTCTTTGATGATTTTCCCCGCATAGACCATCGCTGCCATCCCACCTTCTTGGTCGCTTGCTCCACGTCCTCCGATTTCATCGGCGGTTTCCGTTCCTTCATATGGATCAAAATGCCAATTTGCTCGTTCGCCGATTCCAACCGTATCGATATGGGCGTCCATGGCAATCACGTGTTTACCAGAACCGATTCTTCCGATAATGTTCCCCATCCGATCGATCCGAACATCGTCAAATCCGACCTTGTTCATCTCGGATTCGATTCGGTGAATCACGTTGGCTTCTTGAGTGCTTTCCGAGGGAATCCGAATCATGTCTCGTAAAAATCGGGTCATATCGGGAAGATAATGATGTGCCAATTGTTGAATTTTATTGGTTATTTCTTCCACGGAGCTTCACCTCTTTGTGCCGTGATTTTTTGATCATACTCAAATATTTTCTGATATTCATTATCCCAAAATTCTGGGCTTTTCATCGAATCAAGATAAGCCTTTTCATACCCAAATTTCAACCAATCTTTTTCTTTTTGATTGAAAAGTATGGCTTTTTGCGCATCCGGTCGTGTATCAGTGATGTCCTCAATATCTGTTTTCATAAAAATATCCTTGAACCAACGTCTTAAAACGAAATCCTCGGTTTCCAAATAGCGGCGTTTTAAATCTTGAAGCACGCTTTCATAACGGTCATAGCCATCCGTTGCGACGGTCACAATATTGTCTTCTGGTCCTAGGTGCAGATATTTTGCCATTTTGATCGCACCAATAATGTTACATAAAGATGATACGCCAAAGAGTTCCCGCATTTCATCAATAATGGATTGATGCAATCCTTGTTCTTTCAGGATGGCATCGCCATCATGGATGATTTTCAATGCTCTGACACAGTCTTCATCTTTGATAAGGGCGATAAAGTCCGTGTTCAGCACATTATGGATCAAGGTACACATTTTATCGCCGATTCCTTCAATCCGGTGCTGTCCTCGGCCGCCATTGGTCAAGGTCGAGCACTCATAGGGTTCCAACGCTACGATTTTAGTTTCAGGAAAAGCTTTCTTGATCTGATCGCCCGCTCCGAGTGTTCCGGCACTGCCGGGTGCCGAGCAGAAACAGGCAATGCGGCCATTACCGATTGCTTCTACCGCTTCTATCGCCGAATGCCCTGTGACATGGCGATGGAAACGATAATTTGGCAATAATTCAAATTGGGCCAAAGACCGATTCTTTGGATTCTTCTTTAACTCGTACGTGCGTTCCAATGTTAAAATCACATCGGATTCCGTTCCCGGGGTCAAGTCAAGGGAAGCCCCATATTTTTGTATCCGTTGATAGCGTTCTTTGCTCATGTTGTCCGGCATGATGACAATGGCCTCATATTTCATGAGATTGCAGATATATGCGACGCCAATACCAAAGTTCCCCGTGGAGGGTCCTAAAATCGTATGGGTTCCCGGAACGATCGTGTTATCGACACACCCTTCGATCAAAGTGGCATAGGCGGGACCGACTTTGTGAGACCCGGAGGGAAAGTGTTTCCCGATCAGTACGATGATGTTTGCGTCGACGCCGGTCAATTCTTTAGGTAAGATGAATTTTCGCACTTTGGACGATTCATCCTTCCATGTGATGTTAAACAAGTTGATCGGATCCAGTTCTTCATCAACGGCTTTTAAGGCGCGTTGTCGAACATCCTTTGGCATTTTTTCTGGATGTAGCATTTCTTCATAAGTCGGTCCAAATGGTATGTTGTTCATGATAAAAGTTCTCCTTTATTCTCTGTGATGTAATCTAGTAGTTGATGAAAATCGTTTTTAAGATCAACAGGACGCTTCAATGCTTCCAACGCGGTTTTGGTATCTTTTAAGCCGTTGCCTGTGGATATGCAGACGACGTGATCTTCTTTTTGAATGAATCCTTTTTCCATTGCCTGGATCATTCCGGCAATACTTGCCGC
>JAAYZB010000165.1 GCA_012515085.1 Acholeplasmataceae bacterium | reverse complement strand
TTGGATCTCAGTTTAAAATATCAACAGTTGGAAATGGTGTTGACTCTTAAGGAAAAATTGGCCATGCTTGATCATCCCTCTCAAGTAACCGTGGATTCTTTTCAAGGGCTCGAGCGGCTGTTGAAAAGATCTGCCGGTCGACTCAAGTATGCGAAATCGCGAGACGTGTTGTTGGAACATTGTCGAGACTTAATGGACCAAGTTTCATTTGATCGTCTCATCTTCATCGCTCTTGATCCGGACGGTATCCGGATCATGACCTATCAAAAAGGGTTGTTGCTTGAGAAAGTGATGTCTTTTTCCTTGTTGAAAGACACTTTGATCGATGTGTTGCTATCCAGCGACCAAGAGGATTTGCTCTATACAAAAACCGAGCTCTCAGAGATTCGTGATTACCTACTCCCTAATAACTTCATCGATATGGAGTATGTCATTGCCTCCCGGATTCGTCAAGAAATCTATCCTCATGCCTTTTTGGCTGCCTTTATAAAAGAAACAGATCGATTTATGCATCATCATAAACTATTTTGTATCACCCGAATTCTGTGTGAGATGCGACTATCGGATCACCTTTTCAAAGTCGATCAAACTCGACAGGCAGATTACTTGGAAAAAGGCTTTGATCTTCTTGGAACCGGGTTGATCAAAATTGAAAAAGGCGTGGTTCTTTTTTTGACAGAAGCAACCAAATCGATGTTTGGTATGACCGAAAAGACGATTACTTTTGAACGGTTTCAATCAGGATTTGTTTCGGATAAGCCCATTTATTTGGATACCTTTTTGACGTGTGATCACTTGACTCTTGGTTACCAATTGTTGGAAGGGACGAAAAAACAGTTTTCACTCCGCATTTGGCGAGAAGAATTGCGACTGCTGATGACGATCAAGGATATCACCCAAGCATATTCACAAACATCCAAATTGACCGCCGCTGGACTAGAGGATTTTCTCTATGGCATCAAACCTATCAATTTGATTCCCGCTGAATATCGGGTGATTCCCTCCGGTCACACCCTCCTCGCTTTTCATATTCACGGGTTGTCAGCTTATTTTAGTACCATTCCAAACAAGGATACGCTTGCTTTTGGATTTGAGTTAGAACATCTCACGAAACAGGTGGCAAAGCAAGTTTATGTCGACTTATATTTAGCCGATCCCGAACATTTTTTGATCATGTTGTCTACGACAGACAAGCGGGTAATCGAACGGATCGTCAAAGATATCCGGATCCAGTTTGCTTCCTTGATCAAACCAGAACACCCGACTCTCTTATCATTCGCTGCCTATCTTGTCTCAAAACCAGTTGAAACCCAGACAATCAAATCATCGCTGATTCAGTTGCTTTATACCAAAAAGAAGTCTGTTGAAACCGTCCATTACTTAGGAAAAGCGGAGTTGGAAACTTTTGCTCTTTGGGACTCTATTGCGGCTCAGATTGGACATTTGATCCAAGAAAAACGCTTATTGATTGATTATTACCCCGTTGGAACGTGGAAAGATCGGACAATCTGCTTTTTGGAAGCTGACCTAGCAAAAGATCTCGGATTCCATCAAGAGAGCGACCTATTCATTGCTTTAGAACGCGCTGAATTACTCGAAGACTATCTCGACATCTTTCTCCAACAACTTTGTCATGATTTGAAAAAGGATGTCGCTCAGACTGACAGATTTCCACCGATTGTTATTCGTTTCAATCAGATTTTTACGGGACGATTGAAACTCATAGAACGGGCTTTGAAAACACTAAAAAGCAAGCGGATTTCCGATCAACATATGATCATTGTATTGGAATACGATCCCCTGGCGGATTCGCAATTTTGGGAAGCAGTCACACACGTAAAACAAAGCAATTATCGACTTGGAATCGCCAAATGGATCACATACTGGCAGGGATCTCGATTGGAACAATTGCGCCAGTTTTCTCTTGCTTATGTTGAAAGCGACGAACTTCATCAGCTTCCCGGTCCTTGGTTGGACATCGTCAAAGACAAGTTTTCCGAAGGATTGATTTTAGACCATGGCACATCGACCTTAAAAAAATCAGAGTTGACGGAGTTGGGTATTACCCTCGTCAAGGGGGAATTATTCCCACCACTACGAGCGGGATCCAATCCCCTTTCAAATTCGCATTCAAGATTATAACCATGAGTGATTCAACCAGCAGTTTCTTACGCGACAAGATGCGTTGCTTTTCGCTTTATTCTTAATCTCTGTTTTCACTTGACTTATTTTTCTGTTTATATATAATATAAATGCGTTTGTTTATTTTGATTTAACGTAGTGTTTAACCATACTAAACATGCGTGAAAATCAAGACAAATACACGCATTTATTTTTGTTTTGGGTATAGTTTGATTAAACGGTCTAAATAATGAGCATCGTAACTGGAGAATGATCATGGGGAAAAAACTGATTGAACTGAAAAATATTACCAAACGTTTTGGCGATCTCACTGTCTTGGATCGATTCAGTCTCTATATCAATGAAAACGAGTTCATCACTTTGTTGGGTCCCTCGGGTTGTGGAAAAACAACTTGTTTGCGCTTGATCGGCGGCTTTGAGATGCCTGATGCTGGCGATATCATCTTTGATGGAAAAATCATCAACGACTTAGAACCAAATCAACGCGAAATCAACACTTGTTTTCAAAAATACGCCTTATTCCCCCATTTGGATGTTTTTGGAAATATCGCTTTTGGGTTGAAACTTAAAAAACTTTCGAAAGATGAAATCCACGATCGTGTGAAACAAACGCTCAAATTAGTCAAACTAGTTGGATATGAACAGCGAAACATCGCCACACTTTCGGGGGGTCAACAACAGCGTGTCGCAATTGCGCGAGCCCTCGTCAATCGCCCAAAAGTGCTATTGCTCGACGAACCTTTGGGCGCATTGGACTTGAAACTTCGACAAGAAATGCAATACGAACTCAAAGAAATGCAGCGAACTTTGGGGATCACGTTTGTGTATGTCACCCATGATCAAGAAGAAGCCCTGACCATGTCGGACACCATTGTTATTATGAATGAGGGAAAAATCCAACAAATCGGTGCTCCTGAAGATATTTATAACGAGCCAAAAAATCGATTTGTTGCAAACTTTATCGGGGAATCGAACATCTTTCCTGGTATTATGATCGATGATTATCGAGTCGAATTTTTTGGACGAGAATTTCGCTGTGTTGATAAAGGATTTATGCCCAACCAACCGGTTGATGTCGTTATTCGTCCGGAAGATCTAGACTTTGTTCCTCCTTCAAAAGCAAAAATAGTCGGCATTGTCGACTCCTTGATTTTCAAAGGTGTTCACTATGAGATCAACGTGATCCTTGACGGAGTTGAATACACCATCCACACGACGAAAATCCGTGAGATCGGCGACAAGGTCGGCTTGAGTGTCGAGCCACAAAACATCCATATCATGCGGAAGTCCACACCATGAGACGGTTGCGTTTTCTATCCATTCCTTATTGGTTTTGGATGGGATTATTTGTCTTGATTCCCACGTTAATACTCATTATTCTAGCTTTTTCCAATCTCAACATATATAACCCAGACAGTTTTCAATTCACTCTTGACAATTTTCGGATTTTCTCTGAAAACTACCTCTTGAAAGCCTTGACAAATTCACTTTATCTTTCCGTAATCACGACAGTCATTTGCTTTTTGATCGGTTATCCGGTTGCTTTTTACCTGACGACGCTTTCCGCATCTGTGCGGCGGATCTGGTTGTCCTTGTTAATAGTACCACTTTGGGCAAATATGTTGTTGAGAATCTTTGCTTGGGAGAAAATCTTTACTCCGGGTTCGATCTTTTCTGATTTGACTGGGATAAACATCGATCTGTTGGGATCGATTCCCGGTGTGATCATCGGTATGATTGGCATGTATCTTCCCTTCATGATTTTTCCGATTTTTTCGGTACTTGAAAAAATGGATTTCAGTTTGATCGAGGCCGCAAAGGATTTAGGAGCAACCGATTTTGAAGTATTTCGAAAAGTGGTATTTCCTCTTTCAATCGGTGGTGTTGTTTCCGGCGTGATTATGACGATGTTACCTGCCATGACCTCCTTTGTCTTGCCAGAACGGATCGGATTGGCAAAATATAATTTGATTGGCAACATCATTCATTCTAAATTCATGAAAGAAGTGATGGGCTCGGGAGCCCTCAGTATCAATGTCGGCAGTCTCATCAGCATTTTGTTGATGATTTTCTCAGTAATTTCCTTCATTATTGTCACACGCTTTGATAAAGAAGGTGAAACGCTGATATGAAAAAACGCAGACGTCGGCTTCAAATTTTGAAAGGAATCGGAATTTTCTTCACCTCCATCACCTTTTTGTTGCTTTATGTCCCTATTCTCTTGATATTGGTTTTGTCAGTCAACAATTCCTCTCGAAGCTACGGCTGGGAGGGATTTACCATTAAATGGTATACGACCTTATTTACCGATGACATCATGCGAGAACCCATCATGAACACCCTCTCCATCGCACTTTTATCCACGCTCATCGCCACTGTATTGGGAACAATCTTCGCAATTGGCATCCATTCACTTCAAAAAAAACAACGTATCCGGTTGGTCCTCATGAACAATATTCCAGTGGTCAATCCCGATATTGTGACCGGAATTAGCTTGATGATCATCTTTTCGATTTTATCTTTCACTTTGGGATATTTTACGGTCTTGATCGCTCATGTATTCTTCTCCATTCCTTACGTTGTCTTGAATATTCTCCCCAAGTTAAAGCGTCTGGATGCCAACCTATATGAAGCCGGACTCGATCTCGGTTGTTCCCGTCTTGGAGGCATCTGGCGTGTCATTTTACCCAATATCAGCACCGGAATAATCACTGGGGCCCTGATGGCTTTTACCATGAGTATTGATGATTTTGTTATCACTTATTTCAATTCCGGCAACGAATACATGAATGTGTCCACTTGGTTATATGCCAAACTGGCTAGAGAAGGTCGAAGCAGCTTGACCCCAGTCGCTTATGCATATAACACCATCATCTTTATCTTGACCATTTTTATCATTGTCTTTATTAATCGAAAAACAGAGAGAAAGGAAAAACTCATATGAAAAAATTATCGCTTGTTTTATTGGTACTCATCCTCACATTGTTTCTAAGTGGATGCTCAGGGAATGCAGATCTTTACATATTGAATTGGGGCGACTACATGGATGAAACATTGATTGACGAATTTGAAAGTCGCTATGATGTCCGCGTCAGTTACAAAACCGTTGGATCTAACGAAGAAATGGCCACCGAACTCAAAAAAGATAACGTGGTTTATGATTTGATGTTTCCTTCGGATTACATGATTGACAAGCTGATTCAGGAACAATTGATCCAGCAGGTGGATGCTCAAAAAATTCCTTTATTGGCCGAATTGGAAATCATCCCTACGTTGGCTGAGCTCTACGACGAAAGTGGTTTTACTGAATATATTGTCCCTTATGCTTGGGGAACGATCGGGATTCTTTACCGCACGGACAAGATTGGACTCGAATCGTGTTTAGAGTCCAACGGTTGGGCTTGTCTGTTTGAAGAAGGCGACACCTATAAATCGGGAATGTACAATTCTCCACGGGATGCTGTGGGGGCGGCATTGCTATATTTAGGCTACTCAGTGAATTCTGAAAATCAAACAGAGTTAGCGTTGGCAGAAGCTGCCTTGACCGATGCGAGTTTCTTTGCTTGGGGGGAAGACAACTTGAAGGGTCGGGTGTTGGATGGGGGTTTGGATCTGGCGCTCGTTTATTCCGGTGATTTTATCTCTGAATACTATACGGCAATTGATGACGAACGCGAAATCAACTTCGACTTCTATGTCCCCGAGCCCACCAACGTCTGGATGGATGCCATGGTCATCCCGACGATTGCGGAACACGTCGATTTAGCTCATACATTCATTAACTTCCTATTGGAAGAAGAGGTCGCGTTGGTCAATTATGAGTATATAGGCTATGCGCCGCCTTTTAGTAGTTTTTACGATACCCTATATACGGATATTGCGGAAGATTATCCCGGAATTGCGGCAATGTTCAATCCCTATCCAACCGGGGCATTGAGGGAGATGTTTGTCTATGGATCAGCATCGCGATCCGAAACGATCGCTCACATTTTGGAGCGTGCCAAAGGATAAAGCAAAGGATGCCGTTTGGGCATCCTTTTTCATCCTGGGCTTACTGGTCGATATTACTTTTATTTTTGTTTGGGTTATGCTACAATAGGAGCGAAATCAAAGGCTAATCGGAGACTTTTTATGAACAGAACTGTAGAACGGGAAACGATCGTCAAACTTTTGTACCTTCGCAGTATGAATGGGACATTCGCCCCTGATCAATATCCACAAGAGATTCTTGATACCTTAAATCAGGTCTGGGATAAATTGGATGACATTGACCAAATCATCTCGATAAATTTGGTTAATTGGACGATTGATCGACTTAATTACGTCGACAAAGCCATCATTCGTTATGCCGTATATGAAATGAAATATGCAAAACTTCCTTTTGAAATTGCTATCAATGAGGCCTTGGAACTCACTAAAAAATATTCCAACCTTGAAGATAATCTCGCGCGAAATTTCAACAATAAATTACTAGACACCATCAAAAATTATCTCCTTAACACAAGTGAGTGATCGAATGGAACGACAATATTTGACCGTCAGCGCGCTCAATCGGTATTTGAAATTCAAATTTGAACAAGATAAGAACCTCCAAGATGTCTTAATCAAAGCTGAAGTATCCAACTTCAAACGCCATAGCCGCGGACATCTATATTTCACTTTAAAAGATGACACATCACAAATTTCAGCCGTCATGTTTTTTGGTAACGCTCAAAAATTGCGTTTTGAACCGAAAGAAGGTTCTCAAGTGATCGTGGAAGGCTATGTCTCGGTCTATGAAGTAGCCGGCACCTATCAAGTATATGTCACTAAGATGTCGGAAGCAGGGGTTGGCGATCTTTACCGAGCTTTTGAGATGTTGAAAAAAAAGATGGAAAGCGAAGGATTGTTTCAAGAGGATCGAAAACGTCCCTTGCCGAAATTTCCACAAACAATTGGGATCATCACGTCGCCTACTGGCGCCGCTGTTCGCGACATCATTCAGATTATCGACAGACGCTATCCACTAGCGATGCTGATCCTCTACCCCGCTTTAGTTCAAGGGGACAGTGCGAAAGCCTCGATTACCGAACAAATCGAAAAAGCAAACCGACAAGCGCTTTGTGATCTCTTGATCATCGGCAGAGGCGGCGGTTCGATTGAGGATTTATGGGCCTTTAACGAGGAAATGGTTGTTCGTGCGATTTCAGCATCCAAAATACCCACAATCAGCGCCGTTGGTCACGAAACGGATTTCACTCTTAGTGATTTTGTCAGCGATCGGCGAGCTCCTACACCCAGCGGTGCAGCTGAATTAGCAGTTCCTGATCGACAAAGTCTCTTGGTCGCGATTGTCGATTTGACCAAGCGCATGAAACTAGCGCTCTCAAACATGCTTGACAGTCATTCTTCGCATTTAAAAGAACTGGTCAAGGCCACGGTGTTCCAGAGACCTTTACGGATTTTGGAAACGTCTGACCTGCGATTGACTCATCTCGTCGATCGATTGATCCAAGCCAGTCCCAAAAAACGCATTCAAGACAAGCAAGACCACCTGATCCGCCTCGGCCAAACTCTGAATAAAGATATGAACGCTTGTCTTCAAACAAGTCGTTATCGGTTCTTGATACTGGCTGAGAAATTAGATCTGGTCAATCCGCTTGGACTCATGAAAAAAGGATTTGCACTAGTTAAAAAAGATCAAACCATCGTAAAAAGCGTCAATCAACTCCATCCGCAAGATCTCGTGGATGTTCAGATGCATGATGGATCAATACATTGTCAAGTACTTTCCAAACGAAAGGATGAATCATAATGGATGAATCAATGACTTTTGAAAATGCATTGGCTAAACTGGAAACTATTGTCAAAAATCTAGAATCAGGCGATCTCTCTTTAGAAAACTCCCTAACGGCTTATCAAGAAGGCATGGAATTGGCGCGTTTTTGCCATGATCAAATCAAAAATGCTGAGGCCGTCATTGTGAAATTGATGAAAGAAGACACCTTGGAGGATTTCAAGCCAAAAGAAGAATAACCAGGTGACAGGATGATTGAGTTAGAAAAAATTGAAAATCCGGCATTTTTAAAAAATTTAAAAGAACCAGCTTTGAGCGAATTGGCCGCTACCATTCGCTCTTTTCTCATTTCGGAGATTGCCAAAACTGGAGGTCATCTATCCAGTAATTTGGGCATTGTCGAGTTGACGATTGCCATTCACAAAGTATTCAATTCTCCCAAAGACAAGATTATTTTCGACGTCGGTCATCAAGCGTACACCCACAAGATTTTAACAGGACGAGCAAAAGAGTTTCCATCATTGAGACAATATAATGGGCTCTCCGGCTATTTGAAACGAAGCGAATCCGTTCATGACTGCTGGGAAGCTGGTCATTCATCGACGGCTTTATCAGCGATGGCAGGTTTTGAACTTGCCCGTAAGATGACAAATTCAACTGGCAAAACCGTGGCTATCATCGGTGATGGCAGTTTAAACAGTGGTCTCAGTTTTGAAGCCTTGAATTTTTTAGGCCACGAGCCAGGGATTGCTCCCATCATCATCTTAAACGACAATGAGATGAGCATTTCAAAAAATGTTGGCACCTTAGCGAAACTGCTCAATTCTTTAAGAGCGTCCCGAACCTATCGTAAGGCGTCATCCAGCAAACTCATACCCCGTTTTTTCCGTGACATCAAAATTCGCGTTGGCAACATGCTTCGAGGATTTGCCAAAAACTTGACCATCTTCGATGAATTCGGGTTGCGTTACTATGGCCCGATCGATGGGCACAACTTTAAAACATTGATTCATTATCTCGAACTTGTCAAACAACTCAATCGCCCTTGTGTGCTTCATGTTGTCACAAAAAAAGGGAAAGGTTATCCCTTTGCGGAAAATGATCCTTATGGAATGTGGCACGGAGTGGTGCCGTTTGATGTTGAAACTGGATTGCCACTCAATAAAAAAGCGGAAAACATTGTCTCTTGGAGTAATATCATATCTGATTATGTCTATCAATACGCCCAAACACACGATAGTTTCCGTGTCATCATTCCAGCCATGATCAACGGATCCGGACTTCGACGCTTCCAACAAGACTTTCCTGAAAAAATCATTGATGTCGGTATTTGCGAGTCGTTCGCCGTCTGTATGTCGGCTGCCCTTTCGATGGAAAATATCCAAGTCTTTGTCCCGATCTACTCTTCATTTTTGCAGCGTGCTTACGACCAAGTCATTCACGATGTGGCAAGACAACATCAACACGTCATCTTTGGGATCGATCGTGCCGGATTGGTCGGTGGAGATGGTGAAACTCATCAAGGTTTATATGACATCAGCTATTTGCGTCACATTCCCGAAATGGAGATCGTGCAACCCAAAGATCCCTTCGAAGCATGGCAACTACTCGACTATGCTTTTCTCGTATCGACTCACCCGATAGCAATTCGTTATTCACGTCAAAAACTTCTTTTCAATCCGGACGCGCTTGAGGATCGTGAGCCGATACTTGCGCCTTCTTGGACAATTTCTCGAAACGGTCATAAAGCCATCCTGATCGCCTATGGTGAGAATGTTGGTCGGATGGAACGGATGCTCGAAAAAACCACTTTGGATGTGAAGGTCGTCAATGCTCGCTTTATCAAACCGTTAGACACGAAAATGCTGAATGGGCTCCTGATAGAGGGATTGCCAATCATGGTGGTTGAAGATGTGACAGAAGTTGGGGGACTAGGGAGTGCCATCTTGGAATATGCCTCCGGTAGACCCGGTTTCATACCGAAAATCTCCATTCATGGATTACCTGACCAATTTATCGAACAGGGAGATAACGAGAATATCTATCAGAAATATCATCTGGATGATACCTTCTTGATCGACCGATTAAAGGACTTAATCGAAAAAAACACACAGTGAGAGGAATTTTTTGATGCTTAAGCAGTTGGAGATTCGTCATTTTGCAATCATTGATCATCTCAAGTTGGATTTCCAACCGGGTTTAACGGTTATCACTGGAGAAACCGGGGCGGGAAAAAGTATTTTGATTGATGCAGTATCGTTGTTATTGGGAGACAGAGCCAGCCAAGACATGATTCGCTCGGGAGCGGACAAAGCCACCGTTTCCGGCTGTTTTGAATTTTTTAACGACCAGATTCCCAGTTTGCTTCGCCAATGGAACATTCCTTTGAGAAAAAACGAATTATTCATCTCGCGAGAGATCACGATTCAAAATAAAAACACGATCCGGATCAACGATCAGCTCGTGTCGCTTCAGCAACTCAAAAGTCTGGCGATGCTTTTTGCCGATATCCACTCTCAGTTCGATACTCAACGTCTGATCAATCCCCAAACTTATTTGGCTTTGCTCGACGGGTTTCAATCGGAACTGATCGGCTCCTATTTGAGCCCTTATCAACAACAATTGGAACGCTATCGGGCATCTTATCATCTTTATCAAACGCTTGTCAAAGAGAAGGAGAAGCTCATCGCGGAAAAAGATCGATTGACT
>JAAYZB010000164.1 GCA_012515085.1 Acholeplasmataceae bacterium | reverse complement strand
TGGGTGTTGGGGCTTTCAGTTCGGCGTATAAGGCATCCAGATCATTCGTATGGATGATCTTTCCGATTGGCATCACCCGAATCACGTTGGCTTCCCCTACAAAACGATCAATCGGCAACTTTTCGATTGTCAAAGCATTTGTCAAGGCGTGGCTTGGGCCATCGACATGCGTCCCACTATGGAGTCCCAAAGAGACGTCATGCACCAAAAAGCCATTCTCGGTGTCTTGTGAAACCACTCTTGCTTGGTATTCCGGGTCCCCCGGGTAAATCGGCATACCCGATACGAGCGGATGTGATAGATCGATCCACCGGTCGTTCGTCATTTTCATTCCTCATTTCTTGGTGCTAACGGCTTCACCTTCCAGATCAGATCACAATATTCCTGAACCGAGCGATCGGACGAGAAGATGCCGCTTTTGGCGATATTGATGAGCGCCATCTTCGCCCAGTGACTTGGATTTTGATACGCTTGATTAGCCCGTTTGTGGGCTTCTTGGTAACTTTCAAAATCCGCTAGGACATAGAACGGATCTTCATAGACCAATTTGTCATAGATTTCCCGGAATTCGTTTTGATCAACCTCGGTAAAGAAGCCATTTACCAACAGATCCAAGACCGCTTTCAATTCCGGATTTTGGTCGATGATGGTTTTCGGGACATAGTCTTTCTTTTGATTCCTTTTCGTGATCGCTTCTGCCCTGAGGCCAAAGATGAAGATGTTCTCATCGCCGACCAACTCATGGATCTCGACGTTGGCGCCGTCTTCAGTGCCGATCGTCAAGGCACCATTCATCATGAACTTCATGTTGCCTGTACCCGAGGCTTCTTTCGACGCCGTCGAGATTTGTTCCGATAAATCCGCCGCCGGCATGATCACTTCCGCATACGACACATTGTAGTTTTCCACAAACACGACTTTTAGGAATTGACAAGTATCGGCGTCTTGATTCACCTTTTTTGCGATCGTATTGATCAGCTTGATGATCTTTTTGGCAAAGTAGTAATTCGCGGCCGCCTTCGCCCCAAAAATGAAGGTGTGTGGGTGATACGTCTTCCGAAATTCGGGATTGTTTTTCAGTTTCAAATAGATTGCCAGAAGATGGAGGGCATTCATGAGCTGCCGTTTGTATTCGTGCAGACGTTTCACTTGGATGTCAAAGAGCGAAGTTGGGTCCAAGCGAATGCCTTGTTCTTGAAAGATCCGCTCCGCGAGCGCCATTTTTTTTTGGCGTTTGATCTCAAGGAACGTTGCTTGCACCCTTTCATCATCCTGGAATGCCAGAAGCTTCGCGAGTTTCTCCGGTTGTCTGTAAAAATCCTCCCCAATGGTCTGTTTCAGCAACCCTGTCAATTCCGGATTGGCTTGAATCAGCCAACGGCGGTGGCTGATACCATTCGTCACATTTCGGAATTTTTCAGGGAAAAGCTGATAAAAATCGGCCATTTCGATTTTTTTCAAAATCTCCGTATGGAGTTTGGCCACCCCATTGACCGAGGAAGAGGCCACGACGCAACAATGCGCCATCCGAATCTCTTGATGCTCAATGATCGCGAGTTTCTCAATCATCTCTTTGGATTTGAAAGTCGAGGTTGCCAGAAGTTCCAAACGGAACCGCCGATCGATTTCTTCGATCAATTGATAGATTCTCGGGAGAATCGGTTGGAAGATCGACACCGGCCAACGTTCCAAGGCTTCCGCCAGGATCGTGTGGTTGGTGTATGCGGTCAGTTTTCTTGTCACTTCCCACGCATCCACCCATTCATACCCTTCTTCATCGAGCAATATCCGCATGATTTCCGGAATGATCAAGGTCGGATGGGTGTCGTTGATGTGGAAGATGACTTGGTGAGAAAGCTGGCGGAAATCGCCCGTCTCGTTTTTGATTTTTTTCAACACGCTTTTCACCCCAGCAGAAGTGAAAAAGTATTGTTGCATGAGCCTTAACCGTTTTCCATCCAAGGTGGTGTCATCGGGATATAGGATCCCGGATATCTTTTCCAGTTCCCGTTCATAATCGAACGGCGACATGACTTTCGGATATTTCCGGCTCGCTTCGGCATTCCAAAGCCGCAAGACATTGACCATGCCGTTCTCATCGCCCACGATCGGGACGTCGTAGGGGACGGCCCGAATATAAAAATCGGGCAAATAATCCATTTTCCCGTTATATTCCACTTTCCCGAAAAAAGGAATGTCTTCGGCTTCTTCTTCCTTGCGGATCTCCCAGACATAGCCATCGGAAAGCCAATTGTCGGGGCGCTCTTCCTGATAACCGTTTTTGATCTTTTGGCGAAACAAGCCATACCGATATCGGATGGTGTGCCCCGTCGCAGGCATCTTCAAAGAAGCCAGCGAATCCAAATAGCAGGCCGCCAAGCGGCCGAGCCCGCCATTCCCGAGTCCGGGATCCGCCTCATAGGCTTCCACTTCATTCAAGTCCAAGCCATATTTATGGAATACTGGCTCGACAATTGTCCGCAACCTGAGATTTTGCAGGTTGTTCGTGATGAGCCGTCCCAACAAGAATTCCATGGAAAAATAATGGACTTCTTTGATATTTTGACTCTTTTTTGCGTGCTCCGTCTTAATCCAATCCAAAGCGATCCGCTCCCGGATCAACGTGCCGAGCACGTTGAAACGCTCACGAATCGACGATGTCACGATCGTTTTCATGTAGGTGGCTTGAAGCCGTTCTTGATACGCTTTTTCAAATGCCTCCGGCGATGAAAAGCTACTAGGATATTTATTGTTCATCGAGTCCCCTCCTGTTGTAATGGTTTTGCCAGCATCTGGCGATACAAGCTGACATAGGCGAGCGCACAGTCTTTCTCCCAAAAGTGGCTGTTCATCGCATTGATGATCAATTGTTGCCAAGAAGATCGATCCGTCAAATAGAGCTGTTTTGCATGGCGGACTTGAAACAACAGATCTCGCTCGTCATAGTTATAGAACTTAAACCCGTTTCCCCGTTTCGTGATCGGATCGAACGCTTCGATCGTATCGTTCAAGCCACCGGTTTGCCGCACGATCGGGATCGTGCCGTATTTTAACGCGATCATTTGGCTCGTCCCGCAGGGTTCATAGCGGGAGGGCATCAAAAACACGTCGGCTCCCGCATAGATGTAACTCGGTTCCGTGGCGTTGTATTCCAAATTCAAGGCAACTTGATCGGGAAACCGTTCTTTCAGCCTTTCGAGCCGTTCTTTGAAGTGTTCTTCTCCCGTCCCTAGGAGCACAAACTGATTGGAAGGATCCTGCAATAGTTCTTCGAGGGCGGGGATCAGGAGTTCAAAGCCTTTTTGTTCGACGATCCGCGAGACCATCCCCATCAGGAAATAGTCGTTTCCGATCGAGAGCGCCATCCGCTTTTGCAGATTGGCTTTGTTTTCCTTCTTGGCGGAAAAGACGTTCATCAAGTTGTATTTCCTCGCAATCGTCAAATCGCGGTTTGGTCCGATCTCATCGGAGATCCCGTTCAAGATTCCGTAAAAATCCCGATCCCTTCGGTTGATGATATCGACGAGATTCTTGGAATAGTATTCGAATTTCAATTCCTCGCGATAGGTTTCCGAGACGGTGGAGAGTTTCGTCGCATGCGTCATCCCCAGCGCAAGGAAATTGATTTCTTTTTGCGTCTGAAAAGGCACGTTGAGCCCCAGCTTTTTTAAGATATCGGCAGAATGGATTCCCTGGTACTCGATATTATGGATCGTAATCAAGGTTTGGATGTCTTCATAGCGAGAATCAGCTTTGAGTAACAAAGGGATCAACCCCAAGTGCCAGTCATGGATATGAATGATGTCGGGGAGTGCTTCAAAGATATCCAGAAAAGCGACCGCCGCTTTGGCAAAGAAGGCAAAGCGGTCGCCATCATCCTCGTACCCATAGATCTTGGGTCGATCAAAGAAATCATAAGCTTCGATAAAATAATAGTTGACATTCTGATCGAGGACATAGTGGAGTGTCACTTTGAATTTTTCCCCGCCATAGTCGATGATCTGTTCGGCTTTGTTTTCCAAATAAGCTTTGTACTTGTCTTCAATCATCCGGTAAAGCGGCATCATGACGAAGGCTTCGACTCCAAGGCGGGTGAAGTTGTCGGAAAGGGAGGCTACCACGTCGGCGAGTCCGCCGACTTTGACAAACGGGTGGCATTCTGCCGTAATCTGCAGAACTTTCAAATTTTCTTGTCCCACGACGATTTGTTTCTTTTCCGAGACAAAAAGCTGATTCAAATCGCCTTCCACCCGACTAGAGGAAGCGACGCTGGTTTCTTTGTCCAAAATAGCGTAGCTGACGGAGGCGTCTTTTTCAACGACGCATTGATTCATGAGGACGCTGTTCGCAACCTTCGCCCCGGCTTCTATGCGCACTTTCCGCCCGATGATCGAGTGGACCACTCGCCCTTCGACAACGGCGCCACTTGCGATCAAACTATTGTCAATGGATGCCTCTTTGCCATAGCGCGCGGCAGCCGACATGGTCTCTTTGGAATAGATCGGCCGTTCCTTTTTGAAAAGTTCCATCCGCGTGAGCGGATTCAAAAGCGCCATGTTGGCTTGGTAAAGATCGAAACTGGTTTCGACCAACCGGCATTCCGCATCAAACAGATAGGTTTCTTTTTTAATCGTCGGTGCATAATCGAAACAATCCGTCAAGTTCCGATAAGGAATCGTATCGGCATTCAAGATATAGTCGAGTAAGAGTTTTTTTGCCAGGATGAAAGTACGGATCCGTTTTTGTTCCGCCGACAACACTTCCGTCAGATCGGCACCCGTGATGAGATGTTGATGCAATAACACTTGATAATCGATGTTCCAAACGAGATTGGCAGGCGTCACCAACACATATTCCTGAGAGGATCGCTTGAAGTATTCCAAGTGCTCATACATTCGCCGAAAACTGAGTGAATCCTCAATCGTCAAGATCAAATTTTTGGGGGGCAAGATAAAGACACCGTCTTTCCGCCGGTTGAGATCCCAGCGGTCTCCCGACCCGATATGGTCCGATAAAGAGCGATAATAGCCATACGGAAAAATACCCACGTTCGTCACGTGCGAATTCTTACAATTGGAGAGCGTGAAATCGATCAACCGGTATTTCCCGCCAAATGGAATGGCGCCGGGAACCCGGCTCCGCGTCAGTTTGCCAAAAAAGCCTTTGTTGGCCGCATCGACCACCACGAAGAGACTAGACAATGGTTTTCGCCTCCTCGCGGAAATGCTCACCAGAAAACAACCGAACTTGCTCTGTCTCGGATACAAAATCCTTGGGAATGATCGTTTGCTTGTTCACGATCGCATTTTTTAGTCTCACACCGGATCGGATAATGACTCCCGGAAGGAGCACCACGTTTTCCAAAACACTTTCCTGATCGATCAAGCATTCATACCCGATGACCGAATGATGGACCATCCCACGGATGATCGATCCATCGGCGATGATGCTGTCGGTAACCACTCCTCCTTCCACCAAATGCGGGGGGAGGTTCAAGGAACGGGAATAGACCGGCATGTTGCGGGATTGATTCAAGTTCAAAAAATCCGGATTGTCGATCAAATCCATGTTTGCTTGAAACAAGGACTCGACGGTCCCGACATCCATCCAATAGTCATTATGAAGATAGACCTGAATCCGTTTCTGCTCACGAATGGCTTTCGGGATAATGTTTTCACCGAAATCGACCGTTTCCTCGGTCGACCCATCTTCTAACAAGCCTTCCAATACCGACGTATTGAAGAGATAGAGTCCCATCGAGGCGAGATTGCTGATCGGGGCGAGTGGTTTTTCGTTGAAAGCGACCAGTTCGCCTGTTGCGGACACATCCAAAATTCCATAGCGATTGGCATCCTTCAAAGGTACCTTGGTCGCAGCAATCGTGATCTCCGCGTGTGTTTCCAAGTGATGTTTCAACATCGCTTGATAATTCATCTTATAGAGTTGGTCTCCCGATAGAATCAAAACATACTCCGCGCCGATATCCTTGACGAACCGAAAGTATTGTTTGACGGCGTGTGCCGTCCCTTTTTGCCAGATAACTTGATCGTTGGCACTCGAGTAAGGCGTCAAAAACCGGATCCCGCCATCGACGACATCTAGATCCCAAGACGCCCCCGAACCAATATAGGCCATCAATTCGTAAGGCTCATACTGCGTGATGAGCCCAATCGCATCGATTTGGCTCGAGACGAGGTTGGATAGTGTGAAATCGATCAAACGATATTTCCCGCCAAACGCGACCGCCGGTTTGGCGGTATCTTGGGTGATTTCACGAAGACGGGAGCCTTTCCCGCCGACCAAAATCATCGCGACCATCAATTTGCTCATTGCTTCTCACCTCGCTTTGATACTGCCAACACACTCAACGACAGTGGTGCCACTTGGATTTCTAAGCGGTGAGGCAATCCATGTTGGGAGATAGCTTGGGTTTTCAAGGGCAATCCGTTATAGACTCCGGACCCCCCATAGATCTCTTTGTCCGAATTCAAGATTTCTTCATACCATCCGGGAAAAGGGACACCCAACGAATAGTTGGGATAAGCGATGGGTGTCAGGTTCAAAACCACGATCAAGCAGTCCTCGATTGAGAATCCATGGCGCGCATAAAGAAAAATGGATTGTTCTTTGTTATTGGGATCGATCCACTGAAAGCCTCCGGGGTCGTGATCACGCTCGAATAAAGCGGGGTGATGCAAATAGACTTGTCCCAAGTCTTTCACGAAGCGGTTGGCACTCTGATGCATGGGAAGCGCTAAAAGTTTCCAATCGAGTTCTTCTTGATCTCTCCATTCGTGCATCTGGGCGAATTCCCCGCCCATGAACAGAAGTTTCTTCCCGGGGAAGGTGTATTGGAAGCCGATCATCGCCCGAAACGTGGCGAATTGTTGCCAAACATCACCTGGCATTTTCCCAAGGAGGGAAAACTTGCCATGGACGACTTCGTCGTGAGAAAACGGTAAGATGAAATTCTCGGAATACGCATACATCATGCCGAATGTCAGCTGGTCATGGTGATACTTCCGGTAGATCGGATCTTTGGAAAAATACCGAAGTGTGTCGTTCATCCAGCCCATGTTCCACTTGTAATCAAACCCAATGCCTCCTTTTTCTGTCGAGGCGGTCAAATGGGGATAGGTCGTTGAATCTTCGGCCATCATCAAAACACAAGGATCCTTTTCCTTGACGGCTTGATTCAAGCTTTTTAAAAATTCGATTGCTCCTTGGTTCTCGCCGTTGCGGCTATCGCCCAAATAATAGAGAATATTGGAGACGGCATCGATCCGGAATCCATCCATATGGAACCAGTCGATCCAGAACAAGGCATTCGAAATCAAAAAACTTCGGGTGATGCCTTTTCCAAGATCCAAGTTCACGGTGCCCCAGACGTCGTTTTCTCTGATTTTGCGATCGGCATATTCATATAGTGGCTCTCCATCAAAGAAATACAGCCCGTGAGCGTCTTTACAAATATGTCCCGGGACCCAGTCCATCAAGACCCCGATATCGGCTTGATGGCAGCGGTCAATGAAATACATCAAATCTTTCGGAGAGCCATACCGAGAGGTCGCGCTATAATAACCGGTTCCCTGATAGCCCCAAGATTCATCCAAGGGATGCTCGATCACCGGCATGAGTTCAATGTGAGTGAACCCGTGTGCCCTCACATGCTCGATCAGACGGTCCACGATTTCATTGTACTTGTGGATTCTCCCATCGGGGCGACGCATCCAAGTTCCCAGATGCACTTCATAAATCGCCATGGGAGAATGGAAAGAATTGATGGTTCTTCGCCTACTCATATAGGCCGCGTCATGCCACACATAACCCGACAGATCCATCACTTTCGAGGAGGTTTCCGGACGAATGTCCGCATAAAAAGCGAATGGATCGGCTTTAAAAAGCGTTTCGCCACTTGGGGTGACAATCACGTATTTATAACGGCTATACTCCGTTAATCCCGGAATGAACGACGAATAGATCCCCGAAGGATCGGTTTTCTCCATCACATGTGTCCGAGAATCCCAGCCGTTAAAATCACCGACGACGGACACGATTTGGGCATGTGGGGCATAGACGCTGAAGGTGACGCCTTGAACGACGCCCGCCGCGTCTTTCACCAAATGGGCGCCAAAATGGC
>JAAYZB010000163.1 GCA_012515085.1 Acholeplasmataceae bacterium | reverse complement strand
GGTTGTTCTTACACAATTTAACTGAGCGGATCAATGCAAACGCATTTTCAACTTTAACAATCTGTAATATCGCTCGATATCGGGATATTCCATTGACTTATATCACGAGGATTCCTCGAAGTGCGTTTTTAATTTTGTGACAATTATTATTTACAAGACAGTTGCCAAAATTCGCCAGTCAGCGTATCATGAGAGGGAGAGTTGATCATAGTTCATTGTTTTTTGAAGGAGAGAATGTCATGAAAATTCTGGCAATCGGAAACAGTTTTTCAACAGATGCCACCGCGTTGATTGAACCCATTGCAGCAGCAGAAAAATGGGACATTTTTGTGAGAAACTTGTTTATTGGCGGCTGCTCACTCGAGACTCATTGGCAGAACTTTCAAACCTATGATCCGGTATATGAATATCAAAAGGATGGAGAAGTACTACAAATGATATCGCTTCGAGAGGCTTTATCACAAGAGGACTGGGATGTCATCACACTCCAACAAGTCAGTCATTTGTCGGGAAAGAGAAGTTCATATGAACCTTTCTTAGGAAATATGATCGCCGCAATTCAAAATCTGGTTCCCGATGGTTGGATTGTATTTCACCGAACATGGTCTTACGAAATCAATGCCGATCATCCGGGATTTAAACACTATGGCAGTTCGCAGGCGCGAATGGATCGACAGATTCGATCGACAACCGCCCATTATTCGCAAAAATATGCCTTGCCCGTGATTCCTTCCGGAGAGATTATCCGCCAGTACCGTCAAAAAGTACCGTTTGATTATCGCAAGGGGGGGATCAGTCTCAATCGCGATGGTTTTCATCTATCACTCGATTACGGAAGATACATTGCAGCCTTGACGTGGCTTTGGTTTTTTTTAGGGAAACTGCCTTCCGGTCATTTCTATATTCCCCCGAGTGCAGAACCCGATATCATCATCGATATCGTGCATCATTTTCCGCGTTTTTGATTCCAAGAGAGGAAAAAACCAAACATACAATGTTTGAATCAAGCAAGATCATTTTTTTGAAAACCTCCTGGATTTTTGTGCTATGATGGATTTGGATATCTTTTATAAATCAAGAGGTGAGTCGAATGAAATTGAATCGCAGCGAGCAGAACCCAATTTTGTCAGCGAATCCCAAGAACGAATGGGAAAATATGGTTGTTTTAAATCCTGCCGTCATATTTGATGATCAAAGGCAGGAATTTGTGATGCTATATCGAGCTGCCGGAGACACCGAAAAACATTATATCTATTTGGGCCTGGCCACATCCAAAGATGGAATCCATTTTACTCGTCAAAGTGACAAACCGATCTTGGAACCGGATTACGAGGGAGCTGATGGCGGTTGTTGTGAAGATCCACGACTGGTCAAATTTGGCGATTGGTATTATTTGACCTATGCTTCAAGACCTTATGCACCGGGGAGGTATTGGCTCGATGTGCCGAAGCCTTGGATCGATCCGCCCCAATCAGGTCCCGCATACTTAAAATATAATAATTCCGCAACGTTTCTAGCGATCACCCAAGATTTTCGCCATTATAAAAAACTGGGAAGAATGACGGATTCCAGATTGGACGATCGCGATGTCATCTTATTTCCGGAAACCATTGATGGAAAGTTTGTTCGCTTGTCCCGGCCAATGAATTGGGCCGGCAAAGGCTTTGAAAACGAAAAGCCTGCCATCTGGATCGCTTATTCTGGTGATGTGCTTGAATGGGGAAGCCCGGCGTTGTTGATGAAAGGCGAAACTTGGTGGGAATCGAAAAAAATTGGCGGATCTTGTCCGCCGATCAAGACGGAATACGGCTGGTTTCATTTATACCATGGGGTTGCGGAAAAAGATGATTCCTACCGTGTCGGAGCGATTTTGCTCGACTTAAAGAATCCGTCAAAAATCATCGCAAGAACAAAAGATCCAATCTTTGAACCCGAAGC
>JAAYZB010000162.1 GCA_012515085.1 Acholeplasmataceae bacterium | reverse complement strand
GGTGTTTCCTGAATTACCCAATTATCACTATAACTACAAACCACTTCGCAAGAAAATTGGTGATCATATGGATGAACATGTCAGCATTGTTCGTAATGAACTAGGACTTAAGATGACAAAGACCATGCTAGATACGATGGCGGAGCACTTGGAAAAAGCACCGAATTTAACACGTTATTATTATGAAGCATTGAATATGATTGCAACGGCACAGTATATTACGAATCAAGCTTACAAGCGAAAGGAGAGCATTGGATGTCATTTTCGACTCAACTGATGAAAAATAACTATCACACCCATATGTATCTTTGCCGCCACGCCATCGGTGATGTTGAAGATTATGTCCTAGAAGCGATACGCTTGGGGTTTGACAGCTTAGGGATGTCGGATCATGCCCCATTCTTCGAACTTCAAGATCGAAGCATCCGGATGTACCCTGAAGACCTTTCACTGTATCTTGAAAAATGCGATGCTTGTATAAAAAAGTATAAAAACCAAATAATAGTATATAAAGCATTGGAAATCGAGTATTTTCCGGATCACAAGCAGAAATACGTTGATTTGTTGAAAGAACTCGACTATCTCGCCTTGGGGCAACATTACATTATCGAAGCTGATTCTCCTAACGGATTAAGAAGTTCGTACAAGCTATTTACTAAACAACAGATTACTACTTATGTAGATATGGTGATTGAAGCGATGCATTCGGGATACTTCAAATTTGTTTGCCATCCAGATTTATTCTTATACAATGTGACACGGATGGATTCCATCATTATGGAAGAAAGCAGAAGATTGATTCGAAATGCAAGAGAGACAAACACACCGTTGGAAATCAATGTCAATGGAATTCGTAAAGGATCTCGCGTCACTGATGACGGGTTGCGATTTTTATATCCAAGATTGGAATTTTGGCAAATAGTCAAAACTGAAAAAGCTCGTGTAATCATATCATCGGATGCGCACCAACCCAACTACCTCTATGATGAAGCGGTTCAGAGCGCATACAAATTTGCGAGGGAAATTGGAATCGAAGTAGAAGAAGCGTTACAAATATAAAACATTGTCCGTCATGGCAATGTTTTTTATTTTTATTGATTTTTGAAATGTGCCATTTTTAGAGACAATCGAGTTCAACATATCGACCTCAATAAAAAAAACGCAAAATTCGCGTGTTTTTTGCGTCAAAATCGGAGAGCGATATAAAACGCGTTTAAGGAAGAATTAATCATAGCCACCGCCTTTAAATGAATATGTTTATTAACGAAGAAGTGGGTGAAATAGTCGCACTAATCGAGTTATTGATTCCATTTGAATCCTTTATGTGGAGAAATTTTTCTTTAGAGAGAAACACAAACAACTTCCTATAATATATATTATGTTAACTTACGTATAATAACTAACTTTGGCGATCGATCGAAACAATGTGAATAATGTGAAAAAGGTTATGATTCTTGTTCTCGCTAAAAATGGGTCAAAAAACGCCTTTTCAAAAAACCCATCTTAAATCTTCATTACAAATCACTGAAATTTCATTTTCTGTTCTGCATGATATTTAGTGATTATGGTATAATACGATTGGATTTAGAAAGGATGCGCTGATTGTATGGGAAAAATATACCTTGTTTTTACTGGCGGTACGATCTCGATGAAGATGGATAATTCCAATCATTCTGTTGTTCCGGCGTTATCTGCATCGGAAGTTATGTCTTCTCTATTACTTTCTTTTCATGAATATGAACTTGAGATGATTGAGTTTTCGAAACTCCCATCTCCTTCCATAACCCCACCCATCATGCTCGAATTATCTCAACTTGTTTCCCGATTACTTGATGAGATTGATACGACCGGTGTCGTGGTTGTCCATGGAACGGATACTTTGGAAGAGACTGCATTTTTTCTCGATACCGTTTTAGGACAACAAAAACCAGTTGTTGTGACTGGCTCCATGAAGTCCAGTTCTGAGCTTGGTTATGATGGTATCAACAATCTTGTCTCATCAATTCTTGTCTGCATGGATTCTGAGTCGATCGG
>JAAYZB010000161.1 GCA_012515085.1 Acholeplasmataceae bacterium | reverse complement strand
TTCAGAGAGAAGAGGAATTGCTTTTTCTTGAAGCCATTCTTTTTTTGCTTGAATCGGATGGTAGCGCAAATTGAAACCAATCAGTTCCTTTTCCTGTTCACATAAGAACTCCGAGTTGTATTCCGGATAGTCGATGAAAACGAAGCCGATATCATCCAAGCGGTTTCCCATATCGGATAACAAACGGATCTGTTTCAAGTTTTCGATCATTGTCTGCTTCGTTTCGGGAAAACTGTCAAACGCTCCCACTAAAATTAGACTTTCAATCACCCGAACATTCACATCTTTCGCCCGAAACACAAAATCGACGAAACTGGAAAATGGTCGATCCGAACGGATCAGTTCCAACTGATCCGCAACCGAGGGACCTATATAGCGGATCCCAAGGAACGGATAGCGAAGATCGTCCTTTTCGGTTTGGTAAGTTTTTCCGGATTTATTGATATCGGGGGGAAGAATCTCGATTCCCAGTGTTTGACATTCGCGAAGATAGAGTTCCGTGGCTGTTTGCGACCCAATCGCGTTATCCATCAACGCAGTCATGAACTGGGCGGGGTAATTCGCCTTCAAGTAGGCCATCCAGTAGGCGACCATACTGTATGCGACCGAATGACTTTTGTTGAAGCCATAATTGGCGAATTTGACGATGTAATCATAGATCTGATTGCTCGTAGCGTCCGGATGGTGTCTTTCCCGGCATTTTTCCACAAACCGTTTTCTTTCTTCCAACAAGACTTTTTCAATCTTTTTGCTGACGGCGCGGCGAAGGACATCCGCCTCGCCAAGTGTATAGCCAGCATACAAATGGGCGATTTGCATGATTTGCTCCTGAAAGACGATGATGCCGGCGGTATCTTCCAGAATCGGCTTCAAATCGGGATGAAGATAAGTGATTTTTTCCTTGCCGGACCGTCGGCGCAAGAACGATGGGATATTTTCCATCGGTCCCGGCCGGAACAAAGCAATACAGGTTGAAATGTCGGTAAAGTTTCGGATCTGCATTTGCCGAATCAAATTCATCATCCCGCGCGACTCCAATTGAAAGATGCCGAGAGTCCGTACGTCTCGCAACAATCGATACGTGGGCTCATCATCCAAGGGCAGCCGGTAGATGTCGATGTCGATGTCGATGGATTTTTTGATCTTTTTTAGGATTCGGTCAATAATCGTCAGATTGCTTAACCCAAGAAAGTCGATTTTGAGATATCCCAGTTTTTCCAAATCTGTCGCTTCATACTGGGTTTGAGCCATATCGAGCAGTCCTGGCTGAATCGGGACCATCTCCGTGATTTCTTGATCTGTGATGATGATCCCCGCCGCATGCGTTGAGATATGCCGCGGAAGATTGGCTATTTTTTCAGCAATCTGAAACAATTCCTTGACTTCGGGTATTTGAATGAGTTTCTGATATTTTTCCGGTGATCGCTTTTGAAACTCGGCAATAGAATTCGCGCTTTCACCGACATATTTGGTGACTTCACTGACAATATAATCTTTCACTTTTAAGATTCTTGCGACATCACGCAAAGCGCTTTTCCCTTGAAAAGTGCCAAAGGCGACGATGCTTGACACGTGTTTTTCCCCGTATTTTTCCGCAACATAACGAATGACCTCATCCCGTTTGTCATCGGGAAAGTCCATGTCGATATCCGGCATGGTGATTCGTTCCGGATTTAAAAACCGCTCAAAAAAGAGATCGTGTTCCAAGGGGTCGACATCAACGATTCCAAGCACATATGCCACAAGACTGCCCGCGGACGAACCTCGTCCCGGGCCTACGAGGATACCGCTTTTTTTTGCATGAAGAACGAAGTCCCACACAATCA
>JAAYZB010000160.1 GCA_012515085.1 Acholeplasmataceae bacterium | reverse complement strand
GTCCAACCTTGCCAATAATCTTGCACTCCTTCGATCTCGGTGATGTGCCAATCCATATCGATGACTAGAACCGATAAAGGAATATTCAATTGGTGAAACTGGTGGACAACCTCGAGGAAATCCCGATCTCGATAAGGCCAATACTTGCTCCACCAGTTACCGAAAGCGTACCGAGGAATCAAGGGCAAAGCACCAGATAAATGATAGTAATCACGAACGGCGGCTAAATAATCATGACCATAGGCAAAACAGTAGAGATCGATCCTTGTATGAGTGATTGGGTCTACTCTACCGGAGACGTTTAGTGGCAGTGACTTGGAATCATCGAGAATGGCGATTCCCGACTGAGAAATAACGCCATTTTTTAAGGGGGTGCTCCCAGATATCAAATCCAAAGTTCGTGCGGTGCCAAAAAGATTCGGACACTCTTCGCCAAAATACCAAGTGACTTCAGAAGACTTCAAGGTGATGAACCCCGACGATTTTGAATAGATAGTAGGATTAGTGCAAAGTAATACGATATCCTCGGTCTCAATTGTGGTTCGCGATGACTCCTCTGTCACTTGATAGGGAACAACTTGAAAATCCCGACTCCAAACGGTTTGAGTGGGCTGATCCAAAAATTGCTGGGTGGCTGAATATTCGATCCGAATCAGACGAGTTGTGAGAATACTAAAACGATAGTTTCCCACTTCAATGGTCATATCCGGTTTTGCCTTTCCTTTGCTCGGAAAAGGAAAATTCACAGAACGCATGGAAACCTCCGATAGAAAGCATACACATCCTTATTTTATCATACAAGGGAACTTTGGAATCAAATATTCAGAAAAGCATCGATAATGAATTTATCAAGACATAACTCATCCCAACAGGCAATGAAAGTCATGTTTGAGTCGATTACAATAGATATTGATGTCATGTATCATTCTAAGATATAAAAACAGGATAGACGGATTGATTTTTTTAGTGTAAAAATACTGGTGAGCATATCGTTTGCAATCTCAAAATGGGTATGTTAGAATAACGGTGAAATCAAGAAAAACACATCAAGAATACGCTAAACCCGGAGCAATCCGGCGACGGAAAACTATAGGGTCTCAACTTGAGATAGCCAGCTGCAAGTATCACTGCAGTTGGCTATTTTTTTTCTTGAAATCACCTGAATAAAGATTCACCTTAGAAAGTAAAAAAAAATTGGAGGAGAAAAAAATGTTTAAGAAATTCATGGCTGCAATCGCAGTCGCCATCGTACTTGGAGGTTCCGCTTTTGCTTATGCGTGGTGGGACAATCTGGATCAAACACAAGAGGAAACGTTAACAATTGGACAAGGTGTCACTTTAGAAGTTGCTGCAAGTGCCGTAGCGCCCGAGGGAAAATTCCTAGTACCAACCGGTGCGGTTTTAAAAGCTAATGATGTCACAGAAATCGTACTCACTTACAATGTGGCACTCGATCAAGCTGTTATCAATCCGTTGACTTTGAGTGTAGTTGCTAGTGATGTTCTCATTAATGCGGATGCCACTTATGCCGATCTCGTCAATATCAATATTGTGAAGGCTGAAACAACCGTCAATAATGTCGATGTCCTGGTCACCGTTACTGTTACCCTGACAGAACCGGCAACTGAACTGGCATATAATGCGGTCCATAATCAACCGATTACTTTTACCCTCAGCTTTTCAGCCACCCAATAACGGCTAAAAGAATAAAAAGAAAATAAGGAGAAGAAATCATGAAAAAAGTATTTTTGTTTATTGCCCTTGCATTACTGTTTATGGGAGCTACGGTTGGCGCGTATGCTTGGTGGGATAGCCTTGAGCAAAACCGCGACGAAACTCTCGAAATTGGTTATGGCGTTCGTCTCGTGGTCGATAGTGAACTCCAAGATACTCGCGAATTGGTTCCTGCTGGATCTTTCTATGCCGCGTATCAAGCAGATTACACCACCCAATATGTATTTGAATATGAATTATCATTAGAAGAACCTTTGAAAACGGGAATGCTAGCCAATTTGTCCGTTGATCTCAGTGACTTTGTCTTGGGACTTTATGAACACGGGTTCAACAACCCCTCATCGGTTCTCTCGATTGATGTCAATGGCTTGGTAGAAGATGCAAATGGGTCTTGGACGATTGCGAATGCCTTTACGGATAGTGACAATCTCGAAACCATCACTATTACGTTTACTCTGGCTAGCAATGGGGAAGCGTTTGCGGATCATTATGCTGCTGTAGCTGGACAAACCCCCTCGTTCAACGTGAGCTTTTTGGTGGAAAATGCATCGAGTTCACTGGCTCCAGAAAACCCATTAGCATAAGAGAATAATACATATTGTTCGATCTATGACTATCGAAATGCGGTGAGACGACATGAAAGAAATCGAACACATATTGGGTGAAACCGTTCGTCATCATCAGCGTCGCCGTTTCCTGTTTCTGTTTCTCATCAGCGTGCTTGCTTTAAATGGAATAATTCATACTGTATGGGAGAACGGATCAGGAAAAGATGCCGGGTCTGTCATTGACCTAGAGCCCGGCATCGTTCTGACAATCTCCGAACCGCTTCAAAGCAGCCCGGGAACACAGCTTGTTCCTGAAGGCGCATTCCTAGGGCCTCGCGATGTAGAGGAAATTATCTTAACTTATCGGGTTCGCTTCAATGTCTCAGGGGAGTTGCTGGTGGAAATAGCTGAACTGAATGGACCCTTAGAAACATATTTCAACCATTTGTTCGAGTTTGAAATTACCGGTGATGGGCATTACAGCCCTTCACAGCTCTCGTATCAAGTGGATTTGGAAAAAGAACAGAATGAAGAAAAAGTTGAAACATTGATCCAAGTCCGAATTCGGATGAAGGCATCGGGAACCGAGGCCGAGTGGCGCGCCCTTCAAGGACAAAAGCTGACGCTGACTCTACGATTTATGGTGTTAGCGAATAAAACATGAAAGCAGGGAATCCAATGAAAAGACAACATCGGGAAAAATCAAATCATCCAAAAAGCAAATTGCTCCAATGGTTTTTCACATTGCTGATTGTGGGTGCCATTCTGGGGTCTGGTTATTTCTTATTCAATTATGTCCCATTTTTTTCACGACTCACGCATTACGTTATTTTGACCGAAAGCATGGAGCCAATCATCAATGCCGATGATTTAGTAATTGTCGATCAACATATCCCTCCGACGGATTTATCCGAAGGCGATATCATCGCATTCAAAGTCACTGTCCGCTCCCGCGAAGTCGTGGTGGTTCATTATTTGGCTCAGGTAATCGAAGATCCCGATAGCGGCATCACGACTTACCGGACAAAGCCGGAAGTGAGTAGTCAATTGGATAATTGGGTGTTGGAAGAAAGCGATATTGTCGGAAGGCATTTGCTCACAATACCCAAAGTCGGGGGATTTCTACAATTCGTGCAAGCCCCGATCGGGAAATTGATATTCGTTGTGGATGTTTTGGCACTCTACTGGTTATTCAAATTCATCTTTAGAAAAGAAGACAAGGTCCAACAAGCGACTTAAGGAGGTGTTTCACATGGTCCGAAAACTCAGAATAATTGTTTTATTGAGCCTATTCGGTTTGTTTTCCATGGTGAGCGCTCCTTTGATCGCCTATGGTTATTTCGATCAACTGAACTCGATGAAGTCCGAAACTATTCCCGTCGGATATTGGGATTTCGTGATGGCGGATCCATACACTATCATGGATGAAGAACTCATTACTGCTTTTACAAATTTATATGGTGTCGAATCATTGGAGGAACTCTATCAAAATCCTGTCTTTCAGACAATAATGGATGCGGCATCGAAGACAACGACCGGCGGGTCCTCGTATACCGAACAGGGATATATCATTCAAGATGTGTTGGTTGGGGGAATCCACTGGGATATTCAAGGTGTGAGAGTCACATCCCCTGGAAACGCCAGTTTGGGATTCATGAGGCAAATCAACCGCGAAATGAATTCGAGTGGATCATTGATCCACGCCGTCCTTCCCCAAGCAACCGCTACACCGCTTCCTTATCCGGAATATAATTATTTCGTAGCGAGCGATGTCCGAAATTCGCTGACAAATCAGACCTATGGGTTTCGTCTGGATTATCAAGTGGCCATGACGACGAATAATCCTATCGCTAATCTATCAGGAATTTCCTTTTATGCCTTAAGGGGACTTCTTTCATCCTCTAGCGAGAAAATGAGTGATCGGACGTTTGTTGTTCAAGTCAGCCCAACCGGAGAAGAAGGAAGTTTTGTCATTGTCGGTTCAACCAAAACATCCACCTCTGTACCTGTCGCAAACGAAGTCTTCGATCCGGCGAATCCTTTGAGTTATCCCTTCCCGTATTATGAATTTAATTTGAGCGCAGACCAGATTTCTTCCATGCCGGCAGCTGGATATTATGTTCGAATCGTGTTTGATGGTGGCGTGTCGGGCAACGGATCGAATGCGACGAGATCTCGATTAGTCATTGATGACCTCAAAATCAATCAACTCGGATAAATACTATATCAACGAAAACCAAGGGGAAATCCTTGGTTTTTTCTTTTTCAATTAGCGTATTTTTCAGCAAGTAAAGTGATATAATAAACCATAAGTCATGCGACCGATTTTTTGAACTGATCAATTTTCTCGGAGGGTGCCAGCATGTATTATCTTTACTTAGTCATTGCCGTTCATTTTTTTGCCATTCAGGTCTCCTTCAGCAAGCTCTATCAGTTGAAGGCAGGATCCACGCTTCGAAGCATCTTGTATTTCTCTTTTTTTTGCGCACTGACTTCCGTCATCACCTTTTGGGCGCTGAGTGGGTTTCAGCTTGATCCGATTCCTCCCTATTCACTCTTGATGGGCGGTCTGATCGGGCTGGCTTATTTTTCGTTGAACCTCATCGGTATCAAGGCGATTTCTTTAGGCAATATGTCGCTTTATTCAATGTTCTTGATGCTAGGGTTGATGCTGTTGCCATTTTTGTATGGTCGTTTCTTTTTAGAAGAATCTGTTTCGATTTTTCAAATCATTGCCTTGGGGTTGCTACTCATTGCTTTGATCCTTCCGGCGTTCAAACCAGGCGAAAGAAAGAATCGAATGCTCTTTTATCTTCTCTGTGTCTTGGTCTTTATGGTCAACGGCTTTGTTGGGATTTTAACAAAGATGCATCAGATTCAGACTTCCTCGATTTCGGTGCTCGACTTTACAGTTGTCATCCAGATGGTAACAGCCGGCTATTCGTTGATCGCCCTCCTTATTTTAGGTATCGTACAAGCGAAAAAGCACACAAACGGGTCGGTGGGAAACCAAATGACGATCTTCAGTCTCTTTCGTCAGAAAACCATTATTTTTATTCTTGGTTTCGCGCTTTTTTCGAGTTTCGGATATATGCTGCAACTTTTGTCTGCCGTCCACTTACCAGCGACGGTCATGTATCCGATTGTGACTGGCGGAGCCGTGGTATTGACAACACTTGCCGGGAGAATCTTCTTTCGCGAAAAATTGACGACACTGGCTATCATCAGTATCGTTCTTGCGTTTATAGCCACGATCTTGTTTGCTTTTTAGCCTGCGTATAAAAAAATAACCCACTGGGCGTCATTTTTCCCATTGGGTTTTTTATTGAGTTGCCTGCCAAAGATCTTTGATAGAGGATATTACGTAATCGGGTTTTTGCTTCATAGTTTGAATTTCTTGTAAGGTAGCTTCTCCCGATAAAACGCAAAGAGTGGCAACGTTGGCATTGTGACCGCTCTGAATATCCGTATAGAGCCGATCGCCAATAACGATAGTCTCATCAGTTGGGATATTGGCTTTTTCCATCGCCAAATCAAGAATCAAGGGGTCGGGCTTGCCAATAAAGATCGGCATTTTACCAGTCGAGTGCCGTAGCAGTTCAGCCATTGCCCCACAATCGGGCACAAAACCAAATGCCACGGGACAGACAAAATCCGGATTCGTTGCCAAATAAACTAAATCTTTTTTTAATAGCCGAGAGACATCGATTAATTTTTGATAAGTCAATTCGGTATCATAGCCAAGAACGACAACGTCTACATCGTGATCACTTCCATGGGCGATCTCGATGTGATTGGATGCCAATTCCCTTTTAAGTGAGGAAGTTCCCATCACATATACTTTTTTCTTTGAATGATGCTTGTTGAGATATATTGCCATTGCCATGGATGACGTGAAATAATCATCCGAAGTGGTATTTATCCCTAACTTGGCCATTTTTTTGATATAATCGGTGACAGACTTAGAGGAATTATTGGTGATAAAGATCGCTCGACGGCCAGAGGAATGTACCCAATCAAGAAATTCCTTTGCACCGGGAATAAGCCTATTATCCAAATAGATGGTTCCATCCAAGTCCAGTAGATACAACCGCTTAGCAACGACTGGCTGAAGCGATTTACCAAAAATATCCTGTGCCATTTTTTCACCGCTTTCTATTTGAAACCATGTTACATTTTGTTATTTGATCAACGATTTTCCGGAATGAATGAAGCCGCCTACCAAGGTTGAAACATCATTTTGAATGATCATGGCACTGGGATCGATCGCTAAGATCGTTTTGATGATCTCGCTACTGCCGCGGCGGTGCGTATAGACCATCAATATCGAGCGTTTCTCAACTTTTCCCGTGCCATCGACTATGGTGACGCCATAGCCTTGTTCACGGAGGATCATAGCTATCTCACCACCTTTTTTATCCGTTGTAATG
>JAAYZB010000159.1 GCA_012515085.1 Acholeplasmataceae bacterium | reverse complement strand
TTTCTCCTGGAATCTCGAGATGTCGCGGTTTTCCTCCAGTAGCAACCAAGACGGTTTTTGCTTGAATGTCTCGACCTTGTTCGAGATGGATTCGAAAGTTTTCCCCATCTTTTTCCACTTGGATGACCTCGGCATCGCTGATGACGGGAACATTCAATTGCTTAAGGTGCTGGTGAAATTTGGCAGACAGATCCTTTCCTTCCAGTTGTTGGAACCCCAAATAATTCTCGATGGTTGTCGTGTTGTGAAGCTGACCGCCAATATCTTTTGTGATCAGTCCGACTGTCAAGCCTTTTCGTTTGGCATATAAAGCGGCATTGAGACCGGCAGGACCGCCACCGATGACCAAGAAATCATACTGCAGGGAATCATCGATTGTCATCGTGCTTTTTGGACTTTCCAGTGAGAAATCAAACATTTTTAGTTCCCCCTTACTTAATTCCTTTGACAATCAAATCAATGGCATCATCCAGGTTATTGATTTTGATGTTTTTGGTCTTCTCAATCATTTGTATCAAATTCGAGGTTGTCAAAACTCCGATTGCTTTGTCAATGCCTGCTCGAATCGCTTTTAATTGGATCAGAATATCCAAGCAGCCAGAGTCGCTTTCCATCATCTTCAAGACACCCTGCATTTGTCCTTGGGTGCGTTTGATTCGATTCTTTAAGGCGGGATCGCAAATCATGATTCATCACTCCTCTTTTCTCTCTCTCATAATACCCCATGGGGTATATTTTCGCAATTGATTTGCTCAAAAAAAGCGTGATTTAATCGATTGATCAAATCAGACTTTTTAGGCGAACAATTGGCAGGGCTATATCAAAAAATTAATAAGCGATATTTATCAAGAATCCAAACCAACATATAGCCGAAGCTCATCATCTATGACTTCACAGTCATTGAATACGAGGCTGGAACCTTCAAACATTTCATTGAGTTTTTCCTTGGGAATCACGATTGTGTTATCCACCATTAAAGTGTCGTCGAAGATTGCAAAAAGTGTGGCTAGAATGTCGTTATCTAAGACAACTTCACCAATATTGGCATCAATGATCGTTAGGACCATATCACCCGAGGCATTCATCTGGACTGAACTTTTTAAGTTGAATTGCATATCAAATGCGCCCACCATGCCCGCTTTTGTCAGAGTCATCCTCAAATGGATCGATAAGAAATCGTCTTGCATTCGAACGAAGAGATTCGTGGAAGTGAAGGAGTAGACAATCTCTTCGCCTGAGAGTGTGAACTCAATCGGAAATTCGAACTGGATTTTGTCCGCTAACGTATAATCGAGGATGGCATTGACATCCGCTTCGGAGAGATCGATCCGCGGGTCGAGAAGATAGGGCGCAGCTCTTAAGGCCAAATCGGCCATGAAGGCCACTTTGGCGAGATCGTTGTCCCATTTCGTGAAGTCCGGTTTATCCAGATCGGTGAGCAATCGGCGAAATGCCCCGATTTGAATGGCGATGTCGAACCCCTCATCTGAAACATCCATGATTAGCAATGATTCTTTGTAAACGACTTTAAGCAACGCCGCAAAACTAGGT
>JAAYZB010000016.1 GCA_012515085.1 Acholeplasmataceae bacterium | reverse complement strand
CGTTGAGTGACCCAACTCAAACAATCTTTTTAATTTTGCTTTGTCGGAGGACGAAATAGATCATGTCTCTTTGGAACCGGAATTTTTCGATCGTCACGATCGGTTCATTCATCTCTGCTCTCGGTGGATCCATTACCGGAGTCGTTTTTGGAATCTTGATTTACCAAGAGACACAGTCGCCACTTATTTTAGCGCTGTTTTTTGTGGCGAATATCTTGCCACGGGTGATCACGAGTTTTCTAGTCGGCCCCTATATTGATCGCCACTCCCGGAAAAAAATCATTGTAACCATTGATTATTTCTATACTAGTTTGTTCTTGATTATGGGAATCGTGCTGCACACTGGGTTTTTCAGCGTCGTGGTCTTTACCGCGATGGGGGCGCTCTTCGGAGTTATCGACACTTTTTATCAAACCGCCTTTATGAGCCTTTTCCAGGAAGTCATAACGCCCGGGAATCATTCCCGAGCTTATTCGATATCCAGTTTGCTTTGGCCAATTGCGGCAGCCATTATGGCTCCCGTTGCCGCATACATGATCGATAATTTTGAATTTGGCGTCTCCTATCTCATGTATTTTAATGCGGCGCTTTTTTTAGTGACGGCAACAATCGAACTTTTCATCAATGCGAAAGAAACCCTGAATCAAAAACAGGTCGTGGGGCGACAGTTCGTGGCGGATTTTAAGGAAGCGATACTTTATTATAAAAAGGAGCGCGGGATTTTGGCCATCACAATCCTCTTTGTGGCTTTCCAATATGTGTATGCCGCACAGGATCTCCTGCGAATGCCTTTCTTTGTGTCCAGTGCTACTTACACCCTGCAGCATTACTCCTTTTTGATTACAGCGAGTGCGATCGGGCGAGTCGTGGGCGGCTTGATCCATTATACGTTCAAGTATCCCGCTAAGAAGAAATTTTTGATTGCTGTGAGCGTTTATCTTGCCGTAGAATTTTTGGGAGCGACGCAGCTATATATGCCATATTTTTTGATGGTGGCGACCGGATTCATTGTCGGATTGCTCTCGGTGACGTCGTTTAATATTCGAATGAGTGCGACTCAAACCTATATCCCGGGAGAAATGCGGGGACGAATCAATTCGACGCAAAATCTGTTGTGGAGTTTCGGAGGGATCATCGGGGCTTTGGTGACAGGATTGATTGCGGAATATACAACACTCGATTATCGGTTGATCATGGCCGGTGCGGCCGTCGTCAGCGTATCCGCGATATTATTGATACCGCTCAAAATGTCCGGTGAGTTCAAAAAAATCTATAACGTGGATGTATAAAAACACGATGAGTAATGATAGACAAAACAATTGAATTATGATATAATTACCGAGCGTGAGAAATCTCACTGCCTTGCTGCCATGGCAGCCAATAGACCATAAGGAGGAACCAATATGAGAAAGTATGATATCATGTATATCATTCGTCCGTCAGTTGAACAGGAAGCCCGTAAAGCACTGATCAACGAACTGCACCAGATCTTGATCGATCGCGGTCAGGAAGAGATGACGGTCAACGAATGGGGCATGCGCGAGCTGGCTTACGAGATCGACGATCAGAAAAAAGGGTATTACGTCGTCGTGAGTGTCAAAACCACGCCCGAAGCCATCGCGGAACTTGACCGCGTCATGAAGATCAAAGAAGATGTGCTACGGCATATCGTCATCTCTCGCGAAGAAAAGTAATCCGGGGGAATCGATATGTTGAACAAAGTTGTATTGATTGGTAGGCTGGTTCGGGATCCCGAACTGCGCTACACGAACAACAATATTCCGGTTGTCTCCTTCACCTTAGCCGTCAACCGCCCCTTTGTTAGCCAAAGTCAGGGACAAGGCGATAATAACGCCGATTTCATCAGTTGCACTGTCTGGCGCAAACAAGCGGAAAATGTCAGCAAATACGTGAACAAAGGCAGCATGGTGGCTGTTGAAGGCCGACTGCAATCCCGGGATTATATGGATGAAAAAAACAATGTCAGAAGGTATGTGACGGAAGTCATCTGCGATTCGGTCGTATTTCTCGACTCCAAACCGCAGACAGAGACGACCAACGCACCTTCTCAGGAAAAAGACAAAAAAGAAGATGTCGCGAACCATATCGACATCATCGAAGACGATTTGCCATTTTGACCTTTAGGAGGAACTTATAATGAATACCAGACCACAACCCGCTCGGGACGGACAACAAGGTTATCGCGGCGGACGCAAGCGCAATCGGAAAAGATGTTATTTTACCGATAATAAAATCACCTATATCGATTTCAAGGATTTTGAACTGTTGAAGCGATTCATCTCTGAAAGAGGTAAAATTTTACCGCGCCGCGTTACCGGGACCAAAGCCTTTTACCAGAAACATTTGGCCGTAGCGATCAAGCGCGCACGGTTTATGGCGCTCTTGCCCTACGTCAAAGAATAGTCTAAAAAAAGACTCCATGAGTCTTTTTTCTTTGATGGGCTTGGAGATTTTTCGACCCAATTTGATTTTGTCTTATTTTATGATATAATTATTTTGATTTCTTAACAATCGAGGTGCGTGCATGAAAAAGGGCATGTTCATTCTGATCAGCCTCACCATTATCATTTTTCTCTCGCTCAGTGTTTTTGGTTTTCTCTATATCATGGAAAACCTACAACCAATTTATTGGATTGCGTATGCTTGTTTGGTATCAGCGATTGGAATCATCATTATCATATCCATTTTTTCCCATCGACGCATGGCATCGCGGATGCAGCAGATGCAAACGAAATTCCGCGAGAACAAATTGCTTGAACGACGGCTGGTCAACAGTGAGGATATTGCGCTAAATTACTTGCCGATCGGCATGCTGATCTATAATGATACGTTGCAGATTTCCTGGGCAAATCACGCTGCCAAGGAAATTTTTTCCAATGTCTTGATTGAACGCAACTTGACGATGGTTCATCAGGAATTGGCAAAAACCATCGAGAAAAGAGAAGGAAGATTTAT
>JAAYZB010000158.1 GCA_012515085.1 Acholeplasmataceae bacterium | reverse complement strand
CCTGATCCTTCGTCGAATCAAGCAGAAAGATCCCGACTATTATGAACAACTGAATCTGAAAGAGAAGAGGTAGAGATTATGGCGGAGCTGTATTGCAGGGGTTGCGGAGCTTTGATACAACATGAAGACAAGACCTTACCTGGATATATCCAGGAGGGGTTGACAGAGGGAGAAGAGAACAAACAACTTCTTTGTCAACGTTGTTTTCGGTTGAAGCATTACAGCGAAGTCATTACCAAAACACTCTCGAATGTGGAATATCTGAGCGTTATTAACAAAATCAGCAAAGAGAACGCCCTGATTGTCAAAATCGTGGATATATTTGATTTTACCGGATCCTTTGTTCCGGCAATCAAACGGTTGACTGGCAATGAAGACGTACTTTTAGTTGGCAATAAAATGGATTTATTGCCGAAAAATGTGAAATCTGAACGGATTCTGAATTGGTTGAAGCAAATGTTGGCCCATGAAGGGTTCACCGTGTTGGACAGTATCTTGATATCCGCAAAATATGGGCAAAATATGGATCGTTTGATGGAGTTGATTTTAAAGCATAAAGGGAAGCGTAACGTCTATATCGTCGGGTGTACCAATGTCGGTAAATCCAAAATTGTCAATCAGATTTTAAGACGCTATCTTGGGTATCCCACCGATGTCATTACTGTGTCGACAAACCCGGGAACGACCATCGGACTGATTGGCTTTCCTTTGTTGGATGGCACGATGATCTATGATACACCCGGTGTCATCAATAAGCATCAATATACCCATTACTTGACTCGCCCTTCCTATAAGATCACTGTTCCTAAAAAGGAAATCAAACCCTTGGCTTTTCAATTAAACGAAGGACAAACGCTATTCTTTGGCGGATTGGCAAGATTGGATGTAATCAATGGCGAAACCGGAGACAAGGTGAATGTGATCACGTATTTTGCCAATACGCTCAACATTCACCGGACGAAAACGCAACGGGCCGATGAACTCTATGAAACCAAGTTGTATTCACTCCTGACGCCACCATTCAACGAAGAAGAAGACGTACCCAAATGGGTTTTTCATGAATTCAAAATTCGCGATAATCTCAAATATGACATCGTCTTTTCTGGATTAGGATTTGTGACCATCCGAGCCCCATTCTATCTTCGCGCTCATGCGCCGTTTGTCGTGGGAATCTATGCTCGACCGGCAATCATCTAAATGATCAGTGAACACGCAATCCAAGAGCGGGTCAGAGAGCGGCTTTCAAATGATCCAGCTCGCTTTTGTCACATTGAGGGAGTCATTCATCACGTGACGGAGTTAGCGGAAATTTTTCATGCAAATGTGCAAAAAGCTCGGATCTCAGCGTGGTGTCACGATGCGACCAAGGGAATGGATCCCCAAGAGGAAGTCCAACAGATCAACGCCTTTTTCCCCGATCTAAACCTGGCAGATTGGCCGCAACCGACCCGACATGCGTTGACCGGAGTGATCTTTGCCAAAACGGACTGTCACATCGAAGATAGCGATATTCTCAATGCGATTCGTTATCACACAACTGGTCGGCCGAAAATGGGAAAGATCGAAAAAATCCTGTTCGTGGCGGATTTTATTGAAGAAAGCCGGACATTTGTGTCGAAGAAGCAGCGAGAATTGGCAAAAATAAATTTGGATTTGGCTGTATTGGACTCGTTAGAGTCCACGATAGCATATCTTCAATCAACCAATCAACCGATTGCCCAATTGACCTTTGAAACCAGAGACTATTATCGAAAAAACAAAGGAGGGTCTGAATGACCGAACGCCTAGGACAAGTTCTCAAGGCATTACAAAATTGTTTGTTGACGGATATTCGCATCTACGATTTTCGGGGATTTTCACCGTTTTTTGACTTTCAGATTCTCGCATCTGCCCAGAATGAACGACAAGTGCATGCGGCAATCTCACATCTGCAAGAGGGTCTTGTCGACGAGAAGATCGATCATATAGAAGGATTGGAATCAAGTCGTTGGCTCTTGTTCGACTTGGGAGATATCTTGTTGCATGTCTTGCATAAGGAAGAACGCGAGTATTACCAATTTGAGAAACTCTTTATCGGGCGTGAGGAAATACAAGTAGGAGATGGAACCTTGTGAACTATGACTTGTTGGCGACATTCTATGATGCATTCATCGATCCCGTCGTCTACGAAAAATACTTGCACTTACTAGATAAATACACCTCCTTGGGTTCGGTTCTCGATATTGGTTGCGGGACAGGAACGCTTTCTTTGGAAATGGCCAAACGTGGTTACAAAGTCACCGCAACCGATCTCAGCGAGGACATGCTGCAAATCGTTGATTATCGGGCCAAGTCCGAAAACGTTGAATTGGAAATTGGTGTCTACGACATGCTTGATCCCATCCTTACACAGTTTGATATCGTGGTTGCTTCCATGGATGTTATCAATCATTTGGCTGATTTGGAGGACGTTGAGTTTGGATTCACGAATATTTACCGCTCTTTAAATGCCAATGGTTTTTTTATTTTTGATGTTCTCTCTGCTGAATATATCGATATGCTGGATGGTTACGTTGAAGAAGACTCTCATTTCAAATTCCATTGGGAATCACATAAAGGGAAAGAAGATCACAGCATCGTGCACACGATCACAATGAAAATGAACGGCAAGAATCAAGAAGTCAAAATTTATGAACAGACATATGATCTGTCGATGTATGAACAGATTGCTCGAAAAGTCGGATTCACCATCATGGAAACCATTTCCATGCCGGAACGAACATTATATGTGATGCAGAAAACAGAATAAAAAGAAACCAGACACAACCGGCGTATGATAAGAGCGAGAGGTGATAACAGATGCTCGCATTCTTAAAAAAATACGCCGGTTTTTTGTTGCTATTGGTCGGCGTTCTCGGCTTAGGCTGGCTGAATATCAGTCAGGCACAAGCTCAAGACCGTCTTGAAATCGTGACGACGGACACCACCGCACAAACAACGACAGTCGTCACAACGAAACAAGCGACCTCCTCCAACATCACGACGGCTTCCACCACAAAGCAAATCTCGACAATTGTGCGGATTGTTGTCGTGGATGTCAAGGGCGAAGTTGTCAATCCCGGGGTCTACTACTTACCGGAAGGTGCAAGAGGGATCGATGCCATTAATGCAGCCGGAGGATTGAGTGAGTGGGCCGATGTAACCCATCTCAATCAAGCTGAAGTCCTGCCAGATGAAGCAATGATCCTCATACCAAGAATCGAATCGAGCACGCCGGAAGCTATCACGGAAGACGACGATTTATATCTGGTCGACATTCAAGGGGAAGTGATCAATCCCGGAGTCTATTGGCTACCCAAAGGAGCCCGTATCATCGATGTTATTCGCTCTGCTGGCGGACAAACGATCCGAGCCGACCTGACGGGATTGAATCAAGCGGCGTTCATCAGCGACGGAATGAGGGTCTTGATACCGCAAAAGCCACGAGAAATAATGGTAGAAATTCAAGGAGAAGTTCTTCGTCCTGGATTGTATCTCCTTTATGAAACCGACACGTTGCGTCAATTGATCAATAAAGCGGGTGGATTTACTCCTTATGCCAAAATCGATGGACTCGCATTTGACCGGGTGTTGTGGATGGGCTGTCAAATGGTGATTCCTCGGTTGGAACCGGGCGCGCCAAGCGGAGTACCCGATGAACCAGAATCCATTCCAGAGGAACCTTCCGAAGAGATTCCACTCTTGATCGATATCAATACAGCATCATTGGATGAACTGATGACTTTGAGTGGAATCGGGATAATTCTCGGACAGAGAATCATCGACTATCGAGCAGAGCATGGAGATTTTCAAACGATTGAAGATATCATGCGTGTATCGGGAATTAAAGAGAGCGTCTTCAGCAAGATTCAAGATGAGATTACGGTCGGCGACCGGTAAATTCATCCATGTAGCGCTGGGAGCGACGCTGTTTCTCTTAGCGCAAGAGTCGCCTTTTATTATGCTTTTTTTGCTTGCCGATCTCGGATATCTGTTTTTTCGTCAGCGATTACTTTTTTGGCTGGCATGTTTCACAATCCTTTTGATTGGGGGTCGCCTGATATTCTTAAAACGACCGAAACAGTTGCCGGAAAAGCTTGATGCGACCCTAACCGTGGTCGAGATCAAGGATCGATACTGTGTGGGAAAAAATTCACAAGGTCGATACCGACTATACTTTTCCAACACCCCTGAACTGCGAATCGGATCAGTTCTAAAAATCAAAGGACAACTCTTTTTTCCAGATATAAAATTGAACCCTCACAATTATAATTTTCAATCTACCTGCAATGCGGAACGCATCGTTGGTTTTATTCAGGTGACTGAATGTCAGGTGACAAAGACTCGTTTTCATTTGGGAATCCTTTCGTTTCTTGCTAAAAGGGTTGTCATCGATCATTTTCATCCGGATACATCGCCCTGGATATTGTGTTTGGTCTTTGGTGATGATTCAAAAGTCGACCCCGAAGACATATCGCGGTTTCGGCATCTGGGAATCAGCCACTTATTTGCCATTTCGGGGATGCATATCGGCTTGATTGTGCTTTTTTTAGATCAATTTCTGAGCCGACTTTACTTCCGGAAAAAAACCCATCATTTATTGATTGGGTTATTTTTGCTTCTGTATAATTTGATGACGGGATTTTTGGTGTCGGTTTTTCGGGCATCAATGCAAACAGCTGCTTTCTTTCTTATCAATGACAATCAAAGCCGGCTTAGCCGGTTGGATATCATCAGTCTGATTTTTTTAGGATTGTTGATTTGGAATCCGTTCTTGTCCACCCAGCTGGGTTTCCAACTCAGTTTCTTAGTGTCTTTTTGTTTATTACTTGCTCGACCATATCTTAAGGCGGGGTCTAAGTTTGTCTCGCTGATTCAATTGACTTTCATTGCCAATCTCTTTGCGTTGCCAATAATTCTTGAGACCAATAAGGGAATTGGATTATTGACGATTGTTGCGAATATTGTGTTCATGGAACTGATCGGGATCATTTTGCTTCCTGGGGCCTTTCTCACGCTTTTCTTCCCGTTTCTGGATTGGGTGTTTCGTTTTATTGTCACAGGATTTTTAGAAATAACCCAGTTTTTCACTAGCATGGAACTGTGGGTAGATTTCAATTATCCGGCGATGTGGATGAAGGTTTTACATTGGCTGTTGGCCTGTAGTTTGTGCTGGTCGATTCGCCAACCAAAAAGACTTCTGGTGATTGGCGAAATCTGGATTCTTTTATTGTCGATGGCTTGGTTTCGTCTGCCGATATCGACCAAAATCACGATGTTGGCAGTTGGCTGTGGCGATGCCATGGTCATCACCAAAGGTCAAAGAGCGATATTGATCGATACAGGTTCCTCCGACGAATATGATACAGTACTCAACTATCTGCGAGGGGAGAATATCCGCTCGCTGGATCTGGTCATCATCACTCATTGGCATGAGGACCATATGGGCGAACTGGCTGACTTGACACTAAAAATCCCGATAAAAGAAGTGATTTCTGGAAGTAACGAAAACCCAGCGGGAATCGATCCTATCAAGATAGTCCGAACAGGAGATACTTTATGGTGGGGTGATCTCGAGTTTGAAATTTTGTCCGCCTTTCGAAACGATCCGGAGGAAAATAACAATTCGTTGGTTATTTCCTTTGTTATCGATGAGGATCGATGGCTTTTGCTGGGAGACGCTGAAAAAGAAGTGGAACAGGAGTTATTAAAAAACGAGGGATTAGTTGCCGATGTGGTCAAAGTGGGGCATCACGGAAGTAACACGTCTTCCACCCCCGATTTTATACAAAAGCTTCAGGCCAGCTATGCCCTGATCTCGGTGGGAAAAAACAGTTATGGATTCCCGAATAGCCAAGTAGTCAATCAATGGAAGAAAGAAGGAGCCAAGGTTTATCAGACGGATCTGGATGGAGCGATAATGTTTACTTATGGGTGTTTTTTTCGCCCTTGGATCACGACAAAGTCCAAAAACTGGATTCAAAGATTGACAGATTATTTTATTGATGTGTTTGAGCTTGGTACTCATTATTGAAAAAATGTGATACAATAAAATAGGTGATGCAATTGGCAAACGGCATTTATTTCCTCAGTGGGACCGATTCCTATTTAATGAAAAAAAAGACAGAAGAAATCCTTCAGTCTTTTCAGTTGGATACCATGAATACAGAAAGTTATGACATGGAAGAATACCGTCTTGACATGGCGATCAGCCATGCCATGACAATCCCTTTTTTGACGGATTATAAAGGTGTCATACTATCCAATGCGGCCTTTCTTTGTTCGGAGTCGCGAAACCAGGAAATTGAACAGTCCATCGATAGTTTAATCGCCTATCTTGACAACCCGAATCCCACGACCGTTTTGATTATCCAAGCCCCCTATGAACGTCTAGACCGCAATCATCCAGTGCTGAAACTGCTGAAGACCAAAGCGGAAATCTGTGATTGTTCGTCAAGCCAAGAAATCGATGTTTTTCAAGCAGTCAAAGATGTTTTGAAAAACGAAAAGATGACCATTGAACCAAATGCCTTGCAGATTTTGGTAGCCCGAGCGGGCACAAACCGGCAGATGTTGATGAATGAGTTGGATAAAGTGATGGCGTACGCATCGGGGCTTGATCAAGTCACAAGTGAGATCGTTCGGGAAGTTGTGACCAAAAATCCCGAAGAAAACATCTTTTTGTTGGTGAATGCGTTGATCGAAGGCGACCGGCAAACAATGGTATCCATCTATCAGGACTTGATGTCTTCGTTTTTGGATCCGATTTTAGTAATCAAAGTGATCGCCACTAAGTTTCAAGAGATCCTATATACCAAAGAATTATTGAAAATCGGAGCCAAGCAAGAAGAGATCATGCGATATTTCTCCGCCAGCAAAGGTCGGCTTTACTACCTGTTAAAAAACGCTCGCGAGGTATCGGAGGAGAAACTCTTTGATTTTTTGTCACAGATAGAAAAATTGGATGCCGATATCAAAACCGGCATCATTGATAAGCAAGTAGGCTTAGAACTATTTTTGATGAAGATGTTTGCCTGATTGAAAAAGAAAAAAAGCCAATCGGCTTTTTTTCTTAAAGGCTATTCACTTTCGCCGACAGACGGGCTTTTTGATTGGCAACAAAATTCTTGTGATGCACACCTTTGGTTATCGATTTGTCAAGTTTCATATATGCGAAACTAAGCGCTTCGACAGCGGCATCCTTGTCGCTTTTTTCCACAGCGGTAAGAACATTTTTGATTGCGGTTTTGACCGAAGTCCGGAATGACGTATTAGCCAGCCGTCTTTTTTCGTTAGTGATGTTGCGTTTTTGTTGTTGTTTGATATTAGCCATTTTTTCACCTCCCACGACATCAGCGGGTATATTCTATCAAATCCACCGAAAAAAAGCAACTATGATATTCAATTATTTTTTGAAGGAAGCATCGGTGGAGAAAGCGGTATTTGGCGTCTTTTGATTATTCCTTTCATCCGCAAGGTCAATCCGATAACCTCTGATGGAAGGAGAAGTGGTTTTCCTTCAATAATTCAATGATTTTTTTCTTCCGCTTTCCCACTTGTGAGACAGAGGATATGGTAATAAAAGGAATAATCTGGGGTGCGACTAATGATTGGCGAGTAATCAGAACCAACCCACAATTCATACTTTGATTAGTAAAACCCGAGAAATGCTTGAAAAAAGGCTATGAATACAAGTATAATTTAGATGTTGACCAGAAAACAAGGCCGGAGGAATCCTATACGGATTTCGCGGGATCGGATAAGGGATTCACTGGAGGTTTGACGATAGATGAAAAAACTCGAGAAAAAAGGTTTTTCCCGAAGCGATGTGAACTTGGCGGGAACCCGATATTTGATTGGCAACGGATATTTTGGCTATCGCGGTACTTTGGACGAGTTCACCAAGGCCGACATGGTCGCCCTGAATTTAAATGGCATCTATGATCGATACGGTGATTTATGGCGAGAGTCGGTCAATGCCTTTAACCCCCTCTATACTTTTGTCAGGGTAAAAGACGGCGAACTGAATCCGAACCGAATCAAACCAATATCTCATGTTTCGGGAATCGATATTCAAGAGGGACTTTTCTACCGAGAAACGACTTTCCGGCTGAAAGAGGCAGATGTCACCATCAAATCCGAACGGTTTGCGGATCAGAAAAATCGGGAGTTAATGTATTCTCAATATTCCATCAAAGCAACGCATCCGCTTGAAATTGATTTGTACACGGGGATCGATTTGGATGTTTATAATTTATCGGGAAACCATTTGGACGTCAAAGAGGTTCTAGACGAAGTTGATTTCTTTTTTGTCAAATCCGTCACAAGAGAACTGGGGCTTCCAGTCATTGTCGGAGAAACCACTACAAGAAACTTTAAACAACCAGGAAAAGTGTTGATTCAAAATCAAAAAGCGTTACGATACTATTCCATTCATATGGAGGCTGACAAAGAATATATCTTGCAGAAATTCACGGGTGTTTCGCACACGCGTGAGGATAGCTTTGAATATTTGGATATGCTGGTCACCAAGGCCCAGAAATTAGGGTATCTCCGTAAAAAACAAGAAAATCAAGAATATTGGGAAGAAAAATGGTCGCTAGCCCATGTCGATATCACTGGAGAAGAAGATGTGGAATTAGCGGTAAATTATTCTCTCTATCAGTTGATCAGTTCAAGGCCTTATTCAGATCAAGTCTCGATTCCAGCTCGGGGGTTGTCGGGCCAAATATACAAGGGTGCTGTATTTTGGGATACGGAAATCTTTATGTTACCCTTCTTTTTGAATACGGATCCGGAGTCGGCAAGACACATCATCATGTACCGGATATTGGGATTATCCGGTGCCCAAAAAAAAGCTGTTCAATACAATTACCAAGGAGCGTTTTATGCTTGGGAAAGCCAGGAAGATGGATTGGATGCTTGTAGCGACTATAATGTCACAGATGCCTTGACCGGAGAACCGATCCGTACCTATTTCCGAGAAAAAAAGATTCACATCAATGGTGCTATCGTCTATGCTCTCAAACAATATCTTGATCGGACAGGCGATGATTCCGTTTTGTTTTCAGGCGGACTCGAGATGGTCATGGAATGCGCTCGATTTTACCAGTCGTATCTGACCTACGACAGAGAAACAAAACAATATCATGTATTGTCAGTCATCGGACCGGACGACTATCACGAGCTGGTTGATGACAACGCTTATACCAACTATATGGTGCTATTCGTTTTTGATATGGTGTTTTACTTATTGGATCAAGCCCGCAAGGTGCATCCACGGAAAGTGTCAGGATTAATCAAAGAAAAAGGATGGAGCGAAGTGATTCGCCAAATCCGTTGGGCGAAAGAACGGCTATATTTACCTGTGACTGATGAACATCATATCATCGAGCAATTTAATGGGTATTTTTCGCTTGAAGATGTCAGCTTATCGGAACTGAAAAACCGAGTGTCCCATCCAAATGAGTACTTGGGAGGAAAGAACGGTTTGGCGACACCGACCAAGATTATCAAACAGGCAGATGTGGTCAGCTTGTTGGCTTTATTTCCGGACAAGTTTACTCGAGTGGAAAAAAAAGCGAATTATGCTTACTATGAACCCAAAACCGAACATGGATCCAGCTTGTCTAAAGCCATGCATGCTTTGCTTGCCTGTGATATCGGGCGGGCAAATTATGCCTATCCTCATTTCTTGAACAGCGCGTTCATCGATATCAAGGGGGAGGGAAAACAATTTGCTGGAGGAATTTATATTGGCGGCACACATTTAGCTGCTTGTGGCGGTACCTACTTGACCTTGGCCTATGGTTTTTGTGGTTTGAAGCATTTTGGTCACCTGTTGACTTGTGATACGAAGTTATCCTCAAAAATCAAAGAAGTCAAATTCAAAGTATTGGTCAAAGGAAAGATTGCGAATGTCAAGGTGACGAATATGACCGCAACAGTGACTTGGGAAGAGCCGGAAGCGTAAGATCGATTTCGAAGATTGGATTGGGCGAATCATTTTTCAAGAGGGTTCAGGATCGATAAAAGGATTGGTCTAATCTATTGGTAGCCTAAAAATTACCATGACATGGTCACAATAAAGGGGTGTATGTGAATGAATCTAAATACAAGACGGGTCGTCGGAATATTGCTTGTGATATTTGGTGTTTTCTTTTTGCTTGACAAACTGGAGATACTCGAATTTTCACCGTTGTTTACCGGTTGGTGGACCTTGTTTCTGATTATACCCGCCATCCTGTCAATGGGCAAGAACGGTGTAAATGTCGGTAATGCGATTTTGCTCGCAATCGGCGTGTTCTTCCTTCTGGAAGAGCGTGGTTGGAATATCCGGGGATTTTTTGTTCCATCGGTTTTGATCCTGTTTGGAATCGTCTTGGTCCTAAATAAAAAAAACTAATCGATTATTAAGTCCAGGATCATCCTCGGACTTTTTTTTGGCACGTGCAATTTGTCTATTTATCCTGTATAATAAAGACGAAATGTCAAAGACCCGGGAGGGGACATTATGAAACGTAAAACCAAGATTGTCTGCACCATCGGTCCAGCAACCGATTCTGAAGAGATGATAGAAAAGTTGATTTTAGCCGGCATGAATGTAAGTCGCTTGAACTTTTCTCACGGAACCGAAGAAGAACATTTGCGACGAATTCAAATGATACGCTCGGTCAGTGAACGGCTTCATCGGCATATCGGGATCATGGTGGATACGAAAGGGCCGGAAATCCGAACCGGCATGTTTATAAACCAACAGGCTTTTTTTAAAAAAGGCGATCAAGTTAAAATCGTTAAGGAAAATATAATTGGTGATAATCATCAATTTCATATCTCCTGTAACGAATTATTCGATGATATTCGCGTCGGCGACTATTTGTTGATTGATGATGGGAAAATGCGATTAAATGTGGAAGCAATCGAAAAGGATGCCTTCACCTGTCAAATCACCAATTCCGGAGTGATCAAAAGCCGAAAAGGCGTCAATGCGCCAAATGTCCACTTATCAATGCCTTTTTTATCAGAGAAAGATAAAACTGATCTTCGGTTTGCGGTGAAAAATAACGTGGATCTCATCGCCCTGTCGTTTGTAAGAAGTCAGAAAGATATTCTGTCTATCCGAGAACTAATAAAAAATGAAGGCGCAGAGGGCATTGAAATCATTGCCAAAATTGAGAATCAGGAAGGCGTCGACAACCTTGATGAAATTTTGGAAGCATCAGATGGCATTATGGTTGCCAGAGGCGACCTTGGTGTGGAAGTGTCGACGCAACTTGTGCCCATTTATCAAAAAAAACTGATTCAACGCGCCAATGAATTCGGGAAACCCGTCATTACCGCAACACATATGTTAGAATCCATGATTTCATCGCCTCGGCCAACACGGGCGGAAGCATCGGATGTGGCCAATGCCATTTTGGATGGATCCGATGCCATCATGTTGTCAGGAGAAACAGCTGCTGGAGAATATCCAATTGAATCCGTTTTGACGATGTGTACGATTGCAAAAGCCATTGAAGACATTATTCCCTATGAAGAACGGTTGCAGCGGTCAATCAAATCCAGCATGAAGACCATCAATGACGCGATTGGAATTGCGGTTAGTCAAACGGTGCTTTCCTTGCCAAAGGCCCAAGTGATCATCGCCTTCACTGAAACCGGTGGCACCGCCAAACGCATGTGCAAGTTTCGTCCGGGAGTTCCAATCATCGCAATCACCGATAGCGTTGAGACCTGTCGAAGATTGTCCTATTACTGGGGCGTTTTCGCCACCTTGAGAAAAAATGTGACTGATTATCGGCTGTATGATCAGAACGCCATCGAGGTCGCGAAAGAATTTGGCTTTAAAAGCACGGACACGTTGATCATCACCTCCGGTTGGAGTCAAGCTCACGGATCGACGAATACCATGAGAATCATCGATATTCCTTAATTAAATTAAAAGAAAAGCGATTCGGGTTTTGTTCGAATCGCTTTTTTATTCGTTTTTATTTGAGGAAGTGGTGTCACCATTCCAGTCGAGCTTCACTTTCTGGTTGATTCGTGTAAAGAATCTTTCAACCCAACGAGCCAAGGGTGTTTTGATTATCAGCCAATAAGTGGCTTCACCCAAGATAATGCCGGTAATGAGATCGATGATATAGTGCTGTTTCATGGTCTGTGTGGAGATGCAGATGGCGATCCCGATGACCCAAATCATGATTTTCCCCGGTTTGGGCATATCTTTAACGATCCTTGCGCCGATGATGGATAACCAGCTCATCAAACAATGCATGGACGGGTTGGCGTTTCGAGGACCAGCGGAGTTGTAAATCATCCAAACAAGTTTCTCGGTCAAGTTGAACGATGCGGGATCGCGATCAAATAGACCGGATGTTTCACGCCACGACTGGACATCCGTTTGGGCGAATAAATACCACAGCCCACATACGGTAAACGTGATGAGAATTAGGACCATGAGCGTATATAATCCCTTTTTTGAATAATAGGCAACATAGAAGAAAGAAAAAATCCAAAAGGGATAGGCAATGACGTAGATGTATACTGTTTCTGGAATGAAGGGGACCCATTGGTTAAATTTCAGAAAGATTACAGAAAGATCGGTACCGATGATGCCAGCGGACTCTGCGTACCATTGATTTCCAAAATAGGTGATGAACAACATGATTCCAACGACAGCAAAGGGAATCAGTGCATAGGTAATTCGTTTCTTGTTCATTTGTTACCTCGACATTTTTTCAGTTAGGTCAATTATAACAAGGTTACAAACAAAAGACAACACAAACTGGCAGTTTTCCGCAAATGGCTATTTAATCTTGAATCGAAGGACTAACTGTGATAAAATCAATCTAATTCGAATGGAAAGAAGGAGTAAATATGTTCGGATTTCGCAGCGATGGCAAGAAAATCAAAACAATGGATCCTTTCATGAAATTGACACCTCATATCATGTGGGATCGAAATGATGCTCAAGTAATGTCTTTATATGAGATCAATTGCAAAGGCATGGATGATTATATCTTCGCTAAGAGACACGAAAACAATATTCGCCTCAATTACATGCATATTGTGGTTGCGGCCACCGTTCGGCTTTTAGCCTTGAGACCCCGACTCAACCGTTTTGTCATGAACGGACGCTTTTTCCGAAGAAACAATATTCAAATATCGATTGCTGTAAAAAAAGCATTATTGGATACCGCTGAGGAAACCACAATCAAGCTCACCTTCGATGGTAAAGAGAACATCTATGAAGTGAAAGATATTATCGACAAAGCGGTGGCTGAGAACGCCACCACTCAAGCCTATAACAACACCGACAAAACGGCAAAGTTTTTGACAAGGGTGCCGAATTTTTTAATCAAGCTCATGGTCGGTTTCTTAAAATGGATGGATAAGCACGGCATATTGCCAAAAGCGTTGATCAACGTAAGTCCATTCCATACATCGGTTTTTATTACCAATATGAAATCTATCAAAATGGATTATGTATATCATCATATATATAATTTTGGTACCACATCCTTGTTCGTCTCGATGGGAAAGGAAAAATATCAACCCATCGTTGTCGATGCTGAAACTGAAAAAATTGGTATCGCCAAAATTATGAAAGCCGGACTGGTCATCGATGAACGCATCACCGATGGACTTTATAACAGTAATTCTTTGAAGTTTTTCAAGCGTTTGATGGAAAATCCAGAATCGCTGGAGAATCGACTAGAAGAACTTGTTCCCGATATAGACTAAAGAACCCTGAGGTGGGAAATGCTGATCGAAAATTATAATATGTTTTTCTTGGCAGAAACACCTTCTGCTACTGGAGATACATTGATGAAAATACTGGGCATCTTGATTGGCCTGGCTTTTCTCTTTCTCGGACTTCGCTTTTTATTTCGAAGCGTAAGGGTGATCCAAGGGATCCAAAAAGCCAAATACCACCAGGTAGCGCCGCCGAGAAAACAAGAAATTATGGTTGCTCGCGTCATTGGGGTGTTGTTATCATTAATTGGGCTCTATTTCACGATTGCGGCGGTTTTGTCCTTTTTCCCAACTTTGACAACACAATAAAAACATAAAATTAGGGTTGATTCCCCTTTCATTCAGTGATAAAATATTCATCGGGTTTGATGATTAATCAAAATAATGCCCAAGGAAAGGAGTGTGCACATGAATCTCATTCGACTGAACAATATCAAAAAATCATTTGGCGGCACACTTCTTTTTCAAGATGTTTCTTTTGATGTGGGCGACTCGGACAAAGTCGCAATCATTGGAAAAAATGGCGTTGGCAAGTCTACCTTGTTCAAACTGATCTTAAAAGAAATAGCCCCAGATTCTGGGGATATTTTTATTTTTGGGGATACAACCATTGGGTACTTGAGTCAAGAAGTTCTCTCCGGAGATTCTAGAACGCTGATGGATGAAATGCTTCTTGTGTTTCAAGAAGTGGAAAGACTTGGAGATAAGCTAAGAGAAATCACGGAAAAAATGGCCGCTAATCCAAGCGATGCATTCACGAACGAGTATGGTCGCCTAGAAGAGCTTTATCGTTTCAAAGGAGGCTATGAGTATCAAACTTTCATCGACATGATTTTAAGCCGGTTTGGTTTCGGTAAAACAGATTATGATCGGCAAGTCGGCAGTTTTTCCGGCGGCGAAAAGACCCGGATCGCATTTGCGAAGATCTTGCTAGCAAAGCCCGATGTCTTACTGCTGGATGAGCCAACCAATCATATGGATATCGAGATCATCGAGTGGCTGGAAGATTATTTGAAACGCTATGAAGGGGCTGTCGTCGTCATTACTCACGATAAATATTTCATTGACAAAGTCGCGCGTGAAATATATGAATTCGATAACGAACATCTGGAAAAATATTCGGCACCTTATGACAAGTACTTGATGGAAAAAGTGGCTCGTTACGATATACTACTGAAACAATATCAACGTCAGCAAAAAGAAATTTCGCATCTGCAAAGTTTTGTCGATCGGTTTCGATATAAGGCGACTAAAGCAAAATCCGCTCAAGATCGGATTAAGAAACTGAATCGGATCGAACGGATAGAACTGCCAAAATCGGATCACCGGCATATCAGCATTGCTTTTTCTCCAAGAAGACCGACTGATGCTGTAATTCTGGAAATATCAAATCTCGTCATCGGTTATGATCGGCCACTCGCTTTTCCCATCACTCTTGCGATGAGAGGTACCGAAAAAATTGGCATCATCGGTCCAAATGGGATTGGGAAAACGACGTTCATTAAAACCTTACTAGGAGAAGTGGAACCGCTCAATGGTTCTTATGATTTTCCCAAAAACCGATGCATCGGCTATTTTGACCAACAAGTCTCGGATCTTCCTTCCAGTGGGTCATTGATTGAATGTGTTCATTCGCAATATCCACAAAAAACAATCAAGGAAATTCGAACATTATTGGGGCGCTTTCTCTTCACAGGGGAAGATGATTTTAAAGATATCTCGGTGCTCTCGGGTGGAGAAAAAGTTCGCCTGCGCCTTTTACTACTCATGTGTGAACAACCTGATTTTTTAATACTTGATGAGCCGACCAATCATTTGGATATCGAAACAAAAGGGCTGATCGAAGACGTATTTAACGAGTACAACGGACCGATTCTTTTCATCTCTCATGATCGCTATTTCATCAATAAGGTTGCCACAAAAATATTGGCATTTGATCAAAAGCAGTGGCTGCTATATAGCGGAAATTATGATGATTATAAAACCATGCTCACAGAACAAAAATCGGAACCAATCCACTCAATAAAAAGAAAAACAGGTTCAGTAAAAAAACTTTCATACAAAGAACTTGAAACAAAATTTATCCACACCGAAAAAGAAGTCCAGCTTTTGAAGCAACAATTGTTCAATCCGGACATTTATTCAAATCACGAAAAATATCGACAAACCGAGCGACGGATTGAAGAACTCGAACAGGAGAGTAATGAATTGCTTATCCAAATGGAAAGATCGGATGGATTCATTGAAAACTAGCCCAAACACTCCCCGTTTATGTTAGAATATCATTTATGGGCTTAAATAGCTGGCTAGCCAGCGGAGAACATTTCTGTTTTCAGCATTATTGAAGAGGAGGAGTTCGCATGATTGATACAGTGAAACTGACACTCCAGCAAGAATTAATGGAACAATTGAAAGAACGATACTCCCTTGTGATCCCGGTTGTGGTTGAAGAACCAAAGCGACCGGAAATGGGGGATCTGTCTGTTCCGGTTTTTTCCATCGTGAAGAGTCTTGGAAGACCGTTATCCGGAGTTGTTCAAGAAATCACAGAGTTGATTCGTTCAAGTTCTGTGTCCCAATATATTGGATCGATCAATCCCGAAGGCGGATTCATCAATCTGCGTTTGGATCGCCTGACTCTGGCAAAAGCCATCATCAAGACGTTCCAAAGCGAAAAGTCTTATGGG
>JAAYZB010000015.1 GCA_012515085.1 Acholeplasmataceae bacterium | reverse complement strand
TGGTCTTCCGATTTTGTTGTTTGAATCAGCTGTGTCAACTGTTTGTATTGCGAATATTCGGAGATGATCAACTCCGATAAATGCACTTGATAATGATAATTATCGAGGGTCTGTCCTAAAACATCCGTTAAAGGTATTTCCCAGATTTGGGGGCCAAACGTACTCATGAATATTTCTTTTTTAGCTATGGGAAGCCAAGAGATTGGCGTCGATGTGAAGCCGATTCGAGCACTGTTATCTGCCAATTTAATGGGCTTAAGGATTGCTTGGGATCCAAATAAGAAGCACTCGTCAAAAATATAGAAGAACGTGTTTTTACTTCGACGCAGCAACGTCTGAAAGTTGGCATCCGCAAACACTTGGTACGTTGTAATCGTAACGATGAAGTCTTCTTTCAACTTAACGCGGATCTTATCAGATAAATTGGAATTTCGGGCTTCTTCTGCCGTCTGAAAGGAGTAAAGAGGTTTATCAGGGTACTTGCTTTGAATAAATCCTTCCCATTCTCTTAATGCGTGATAATTAGGCACAACGATCAATGTCACCGTTCGAGGCTCGGTTAAAATAAACTGGTCACACATGAACATGGAAAGGCTCATCTGATTGGCTTCGATCGGCAAACAGAATAGCCCCTTCCAGCCATTGGCTGCCAAATGGTCAATAGCATCTTGTTGTGCCGGCTTCATCCGATATTTTTGCTTATTTTCTAACAAGTAGAAATACGGATTATAAGCCTCTTTTTCGCTTTTGATCTCTGCCTTAAGGCTTTTAGGGAGCGTGATGGTCCGCGAGCGTGGATCCTTGTTCTTCCATTCGTTTTCAAATATTTGACGATAAGCATTGATTCGAAGAAGATCGCGTTGATCCCAAGAAACAAACACATCGAGATAATTAAGACGTGATGATTCAAAAAATCCGCCATGAAAGAGGATTGTGTCCTTGTTTTCTGTAAGGAATATCACGGGGTCATGCGTAAATGAGCCTTTGGGATGCATTTCAATTCTTAGATCGATGATATCTTGATCGAGCAGATGATAGAGATAACGAATTGCCCATTGTTCATGGTAAGGGACATTCCGTTTAAAGGGTTCGAAGATCTCTTTTCGTAAAATCGTTTCGATTGCTAACTCGTCGTTTTCCGTTACCAGCGCATAGTCAGTTTCTGATAATTCCAAATCTACGAGTAATCGGATTTTCCCGCCCGAGTTCAAAAATTGAACTAACGTATCTTTCGAGTCGATAATCCACCGATAATCGAGAGAAAATGTCCGTTGTTCATATATTTGAGCATTGCGAAAAAACGGTAAAAAAATTCGATCATAACTATCTGGTTTTGTTAAAGAAACGAAAATAGGAAGTTTCACGCTTTTAATGGACATAAGCAGCTCCAATCAAAATGAAAATAAATTTTTAATGATATAAATCAAGCAGAAAACATTTATTAAACAATGAATAGAATCAACAAATGAAGTAAAAGGCCCAAATAGCGTACTGTAAGGCACTCATATTATACCAGAAAAGGCGAATGAGAAACATGATATGTTGCATTTTCGTTGAAGGCAGAAATACTTGTGGATGTTTTCATCTCAAAAAATGAAAAACTCCGTCACGAAAGTGATCGGAGTTCATTGTCGGTGTTCTGTTATTTTTTTTCTTCGTGATATTCTTTTTCGGCATTCACATTCCATAACAGATCTTTGTCACGATTGGGATCTAATATTGCTTCTACGGCTTCAAACGCAGTCAACATGGAATGGT
>JAAYZB010000157.1 GCA_012515085.1 Acholeplasmataceae bacterium | reverse complement strand
GCAGATTCTTGGCCCATGGATAAGTGGGCGGGGCCGGGGTAGGTGTATTTCACCCCTTGATATTCTCCTTGGATTTTGATGGATAACAACATGTTTTCGAATTCCCGCAAAATTGCCATATCGCGATAGATGCGCAGAAAATCCGCTTTGGAATACTGTTTTTTTTCTTCTTCGATGGTCTTTTTATACTGATTGACGGGAATGTCTTTAAAAGAGATTTTTCCGGACTTCCGGATGAAACTGGGATCGATAAATTGTGATTTTGGCATGAGTTCCTCCTAGAGACTGAGTAAAGTGTCTTTGATCAATTCGCCAACTGTCGGATGGGGATAGACAAGGCGAGAAAGCGTTTTGACCGTTAATTTGAGATCAACAGCCATTGAGAGCGTCAAGATGATTTCACTGGCGTATTGCATGGCCAGATGGGCACCTAACAGCGTGTTGCTTTTTTTGTCGACGATGAGTTTGATGAGACCATTGGCGTCATCGGTTTCTGCGAGATGTCTTCCCGAGTAAGCAACGGGAAGGCTCAACACTTGATACTCAAAGCCTTTTGCCTTTGCTTCAATTTCGGTCAACCCCACAGTTGCGAGTTCCTGCGTGGTGTACACGACGGCGGGAATCGCGTCATAATGGATCGAATCCTTCTCCCCGAGCATCGTATTGATGGCGACTTCCGCTTCCCGGTATGCGGTATGTGCGAGCATGGATTTACCATTGACATCACCGACGGCATAAACATTCGCGATATTGGTCCGGGATTGAAGATCGGTGATGATCGCTTTGTTTTTCGCCATCTCAACGCCGATATTTTCAAGACCGAGATGATCGGTTGCGGGCCGACGGCCAATCGATAACAACAACTTGTCGTGAACAAGAACGTATTCTTGATCCGCTTTCACATAGGTGAGTTGTTGGGCGTCGATTCGAGTGACTTTGCTTGAAAGAAAGAAGTTGACACCTTTCTTTTCCAAAGATTTTTGCAATACATCGGTCAAATCCGAATCGGTATTACCCGCGATTTTTGGCAACATTTCCACGACGGTGACCTGGCTTCCCACGGTTTGAAAATAAGCAGCCATTTCCAAGCCGATGATTCCCCCACCGACAATGGTCAACTTGGCTGGAATCGAGTCAAGATCCAAGATTTCTCTGCTCGATAAAATATTGCCTGATGCATTGGCTTCTTTTAATCCTTCAATCGGGGGAATGATGGGAGTAGAACCGGTTGCGATCAATAGTCTTTTCCCCACATACTCGGTTTGGTCTATTTGTACTTGGAAACCTTCTTTGGATTTTCCTGTAATGATGCCCACACCCTTCACAACGGTTACTTGACGTTGTTTTAATTGTTGGGCCACACCGGCAACCAACCGCCTAACCACGCGGTCTTTGCGTTTGAGAACAAGCTTTTGATCAAAAACCACATTCTCGGTTGATACACCGTAAGCTCCGCCTTTAAAGGCATGATCATAAACCTTGGCGCTATTTAAAAAGGCCTTACTGGGAATACAACCTTCGTTCAGGCAAACGCCGCCCAGTTTTTCTTTTTCAATTACCAGTGTATGGTAACCCGAATGGGCAGCTCTCTCGGCCGCATGGTAACCACCGGGTCCACCGCCGATGACGATGAGATCAAAAATTTCCATTGTTGGGTCCTCCTATTTCAGACCGACAGGGTCTTGTTCAATTTGATCGGGAAATGCTTCCAGATAGAGTTTTAAATCCTTTAAGAAACGGGAAGCTTGAGCTCCGTCCAAGGCACGATGATCATAGGTCAGCGACAGTCCCATGGCTTGATAGAAGACAACCCCTTGGTTTTTGTCCATCCGTACCTGGGTCATGATCGTATTGACACCGAGGATACCGGTTTGGGGAGGATTGATGATCGGAGTGAAGTGTTCGATATCAAGCGATCCCAAATTTGAAATGGTGAAGGATCCGTTTTTCAGTAAATCCGGATCAATATTTCCGGCGATCGCCTCCGATGTTAATTCTTTCGATTTGAGGGCGATCGACGCCAAAGACAGTGTATCTGCTTGACGCAAGGTAGGAACCATCAAACCTCTGGGAGTGTCGGTGGCGATGCCGAGTTCGACATGATGAAAGGTGCAGATGGATTGATCGATGAAATGTGCATTCAGTTCTGGATGTTTCAATAAAACCCGAGATACGGCAAACAGCATGATATCATTCAAGGTGATTCGAGGAAGAGCGCCTTCTATCGATTGCTTTTTTAGAGCTTGATGAAAAGCCAACACTTGGGTTGCATCATAGGAGAGCGAGTGAGTCAACTGCGCGGATCCTGCCAAACTGTCAGTCATGGTTTTGCCGATCAAGCGGCGAATATTGGATAAGGGTTTGATTGTATAAAGCGATGAGTTTTCTTGAGATTTTTTCGGTTGTGGACTCTGGTGATTGGCAAAGGCCGCCTGAACATCTTTTTCCAGAATGCGGCCGTTGGGGCCGGTTGCCGGGATCTCCGCAATATCCAGATCCAAACGCCGAGCCAAGCGCTTGGCACGGGGACTGGCACCTGACCCATTTTTCTCAATAACAGTCGGAGTGATTATTTCATCGCTTAAAGTCACAGTCTCCGTCTCTTCTGAAACTGCCGCTGTCGAAGGATCCAGAGAAGCATCCGGAAATAGATCGTCGATCGCTTCACCCGGTTTTCCAACGATACAGACTGCCGTTAGTACCGGAACGATATCGCCATCTTGAACCAGACATTTCAGAATGGTTCCCGCCTCCTCGGATTCATAGGTAAACGTGGCTTTGTCAGTTTCATACCCAAAGAGCGGTGTCCCGACGGTGATTTCATCGCCTTCTTTGACAAGCCATTCACTTAAGTAACAACTTTCAACCGTATTGCCCTGTTTGGGCATTAAAATCGCTTTTGCCATAAAATCTCCTTTCAAAGTTTCTTGGCGTGCTGAAGCAGATAGGTTTCTGCTTCCACGCTCCAAAGACCCTTGTGTTTATCGCAAATGTCCGCAAGGACTTGAAACATTGGATCCGTTTTTCCTAATTCGCGAAAATCAGAGATGGGTGTCATCGGTAGGGAAATATGTGTGTATACCAACTTTTTCGCACCTTTCATGGAAGGAAGATTCAACGTGGTGTCGATCACGCTATCCAAGCCGCCGATGTGGGAAATCATGATTTCTGGACGTAATTTTTTAATAGAAAACATGTCGAGGACTTCTTGCATATCTTGGGTGTTGCCACCAGAAGTTCCGGTGACACGATGACTCTCGTAATGAATGTTATAAAAATTGAGTTTGGCAGAAAACTCGCTATTGGAAGGGCCAGCAAAGAAATTCAAGCAACCTCCACGTGCCAAAAGCTGATCGGCTTGTTCGACGAGGGATGCCACTGGAGCAAAGACAAAGACATCGTCGTATAGTTCGCCTTGATGGATATCGCGCATGGCTTTCACCGGATCGGCAACGGTTGCGGTGTTAAGATAGACTAACCGAACCCCAAAAGAGGCCGCTTTTTCGACGGGAATCAACTCTTGTGCCCGATCTAAGCGCATTTGATCGATATCGGTGACAACGAGAAGCGAGGGCTTTTGTTCCCGCTGGATGGCATATTCAATGGCCGCCAGTCCCATCGGACCGACTCCGGCCAAAATTGCCATCGCTCCGTGCTTCTTGATATCCATATTATGACGATGGTGCTCCAAATCGGAATGGAAATTTTCATGAAACGCAGCCGCGATGCAGGAGAAGGGTTCAGCAAGCGAACCAAGGAAATACCCCTCACCGTGATAAGGCAAGAGACAATTCATCTCCATCACTTCCTGAGGGATGATGATATAGGTCGCATCGCCACCGATGTATTGGAAGGAATATCCGGGGGCATCTAAGCTTCCCTTGTAATTCAAAGCGGGTTGCACGGAATATTTTTCTTTTGGATGATAACGGTCTTGCCACTTAGAACCGACCTCCACCAATTCGCAACAAAATTCATGACCGATAATCACGGGATTATTCGCAACATCATTCGGCACGCGTTTGTGGGCGGCGCCTTGAGTTGCGGCTTTATAAGATGACATGCAAATACTGTCGGAGACGACCTTTGCCAAGATTTCATCGGGTTGAATCGGCGGTAATTCGAAAGTTTCGAGTCGTAAATCATTAACGCCATATAAACGGACAGCCTGAGTAATCACAGAAGTTCCTCCTTAAAAGAATTGATATCTCTATTTTACTATATATGCTTATCTTTTGATAGTTTTGCGCATCATATTGAAAAAATATCACCGAATATGTATAATATGAGCATAAATGAGCATTTATAATCATAGGGGGGAATCATGATCAATCTCGAGAGACAAGACGATATTCTAGGGATGTTAAGTCGAAAAAAACGGGTGAGTGTGGAAGAGTTGGCAAAAAGCATGTATGTGAGTGAAGCGACTATCCGGAGAGACTTAGCCCAGATGGCCAATTTGGGTTTGATCCGACGAACGCATGGCGGGGCTTTACTGGCGAGAGATAGTGCGCAAGAATCTGCCTTTGCGATGCGAGAAGCCTCTCAACTCCCAGCGAAGAAAGCAATTTGTGCGATTGTCACCAATCACTTGATTGATCAGTCGACGATCTTCCTCGACAGTAGTTCTACGTTGTTGCCAATTGTACCGATGTTACAGCGATTCCGCCATTTAACGATTGTCACCCATGGCATTCGTACTGCCTTGATGTTGTCAAATCTCGATAATGTTTCGGTGTATGTTGCCGGAGGTAAAATTGAAAATTTCTCGAATAGTATTTTGGGCGCGACAGTTCTGGAGTTTTATGAGCGTATGAACGCGGATGTGGCCCTCTTGTCGTGTAGTGGTATCAATGAAAAAGGAGATATTACCGATGATAATACCGAACAAGCCAAGGTTAAAGAACAGATCATCGACAATGCAAAAAAGGTGTATTTACTCTGCGATAGCTCTAAGTTTGGCAAAACTCGAATGACGACGTCTTTTTCCTTAGATAAAGTGGATGTGGTGTTTACGGAGAAAAAACCCAGTGAACCCTATTGCCGATTATTTGAACAATATCATTGCCAAGTAGTGACGCTATAAAAATATGTTGATATAACGAAAATAATTTTCGAAAAAAAGAAAACGATCAGCTCGTTTTCTTTTTGATTAGAACGTTGAATAAAGTTCGATTTGCCTGCTTGAAGGCAATTAATGCATCACTTGACCACCGGTGACATTGATTGCCTGGCCTGTCATGTAACTCGATAAGTCCGAGGCAAGGAATACCATCATATTTTCGATGTCTTCGTATTCACAACTTCTTCTTAAGGGTACTTGATTGATATATTTTTCCCGGATTGCTGCTTCGGTAGTATGTTGATTTTTGGCATATTGTTTGAATAAACTATTCGTCCAAAGCGGCGAATTTAGAAGATTTCCCGGGCAAATGCTGTTGACACGGACATTGGCTTCCGCAAATTCCAAAGCCAAGCTTTGTGTGAGCCCAATGCCCCCAAATTTACTCGACGCATAGGCACCATTTTTATAGGAGCCGACTTTACCGGATTTGCTGTTGATCTGAATGATGGATCCAGATTTTTGTTGTAACATCATCGGCGCGAACGCTTTGACGGTGTTGAAATAACCGACCAGATTGACGTTGACGACTTTTTGAAACATTTGTGAAGATAATGACTGAATATCCCCACTCAACAAGATGCCCGCATTCGCCACAAGAATATCAATGTGGCCATATTTGTTTTTAACTTCTCGAGCGACTTTTTCACATTGCGAATAGTCGGTGATATCTAAGGCGTAGGGCTCAATGCCGTGAAGGTCCTTACAGACGTTTTTGACACCTTCTTCATTGATGTCACAGGCGATGACTTGGCAGCCTTCTTGAACAAGACGTTTGGCGAGTGCTTCGCCTAGCCCTTGAGAGACGCCGGTCACAACGGCGATCTTTCCTTGTAAGTTGATCGATGTCATCATAATTTCCTCCTTGTATTTTGTCCAATTTTAGAAAAAAGTGTAATTCGTTCATTTAACGACAGATGTTGGAAAACTGTTCCGAACATTCCGGCTTCTAGATCATTCTCAAGGCTGATTTCATGGCCAACCAATGACCAAGCCGAGTTGATCAGATGGTGGTAATCCGAGTTGGTATAGGCCTCGCAATGGAACCCTTGCCGGGGAGAATTGATATCCTCACCGGAAATTTCCAACAAATCATATTGGCGACATAATTGTTGCAGGCGTCTCAGTTGCATCGGGGTATTTCGGGTCGGCATATAGGCGATTGCTGGAATGCCGATAGCTTTCAATGCTGGCACAAGTTGATCGAGATAACGATCTTCAAAATGTTGAGCCCGCTTATCTTGAGTGACCGACACATCAACATCGCCCAAATAAGCATACGCCGGAATGGCAGAAAAGCGTTTGGCTGTTTGAACGAACTCCTTGGCGTCGGGCATTTCATCGGAAGCGGGGATAAAAAATGTGGCGGTGTTTGTTTTGATTAACCCCAAGAGATCATATAAGAAGATGCGGTTATTCGAATCCTTCAACCAGATGCGTTGTTTTTCCGATGCGCGCACCGAAAATATGGATTCGACGATTTGGATCAACTCTTCCGTGCGACCAAAGCGTTCTTCGAGTTTCACCGCAAGGGCATAGAGCAGATGACGTTCGGTGACCGATCCGCCTTCAGATGCTTTCGATCGCATCCGAACGTCACCATCATAATCCAATGAGATGTCTTGTGATTGCCATAATCGATTCAATCGATGGACCATTTCCCGGTTTCTGAGTTCACGTTTTTTCCGGTATGTGGCCAAATAAGAATTGAACGATTCTACTTGAGACAGGGGAACACCGTGAGCAATCATGTACATACAATTGGGTTGATCGGGATTATTGATCGTACCAAATCCGTGGTCAAATTTGACCCGCATTTCCACGCCTCCCGTTGAAGCAATATTAAGAATTTGACAGGCTTCGTGGAACTCATGTACGCCCGATAGGGTATCATGATCGATGATTCCGGCGATTGTTAATCCGGATCGATAAGCTTTGTAAGCGGCATAGGATGGCGAATAGGGTGAAAAAGAATAAGTGGTGTGTATATGGTTGTTGGCATCCATAGGCCTCTGAATCGGGAAGTCATTCTGAGCTTTTTCTTGTTGAAGCAAATCACGTAATGCTTGGAGTCGCTTGTGTTTGTCGGGATGATTCAAAGCGATAAGATCGATCATGATTTGGACTCCATTTTTGCCCGATAGTGTTCCACTTCCCAATTGCGAATAAATTCAATGTGTTCCGATTTCATGGGTTTGATGCCACCAAAACTCCGTGCGTAATAGGCGATTTTGATTTGGTCAAGGAATAAGTCGCGCGCTACCTTTGCTGATGCAGCTGTTTCTGCGGCAGAAAACATCCCTAAATGTTGAATTAAGATGATACGGGGGAGCACCGCATTTTTCTCTCGATAGGCTTCGAGGGTAGCTTGCAGTGTTTGGGAAGTGCAAAAAAGCGGTTCATGGCGACAATAAACAATGTGATCCGGGGTAAAAGGCTTCATGATGGGTTGGACACTCCGTTCATCTGCCACTAATTCCACCAACGAATGAAATCGGTCGAAGAAAATAGCATTTTCCGGGAATACTTTATCCAAGATTTGATGAGCTTGATTGACCAGCGGTTCGTCAAAAGGTTCCTTGGTAAAATCGGGGGCCGTATGTAAATCTTCTTGGATGGTGTCAAATACAAGTGCCACTAGTTGGTCGATTTCATCGACAGTGTCTGCAGAAAAAAAGATACCGTGATTTTCTAAAATCATTATTTTCGGAAACTGACCCGTTGTTTTCTGGTGTTCTTGAGATATTTTTTGACAAGTCATTGCCAGAATATAGCCAGGTTTGGTCGCTTCGACCCAGACGGCTTGTTGAGCTAATCGGGAATTTGTCCAGTTCTCCCCCTCAATCGAACACGTTAAACCGTTGACTTTGGCGGGGTGAACATGAAGCACGTATTGATAGGGAAACAAGTCATGAAGTTGGCTTTCAACCGATGGCCGATTGACTTCACCAAAGCGTCTGGAAGCCATTAAATCAGTCAAGACTTGAGTTTCTCGTTCATTTTCTTCATCCGCGTAGGTTTTATGCCACATGAGTTTTAAACGGCCTCGGTCTAACATTACAAAACCCGAATCATCAATGGTGCTGAGCGGGTATCCACTTGCTTTTACCGTGAGATATTCCTTGGTTTTATAGCTCGTATTGCCGCCACCAGCGAGCACCATATCGGGATCGGAGCCATACCGTCTGGACATTTCAATTAATTTGCTATCGACTGTCATCTTGTTCCTCCTAGCAATTTTTTAATTCAATTGTGTGCATGCTACCTTAATAATTATATCATATTTTCGCCCCATTACTGGCTAAAATTTTCGGGAAAAATCAGAATATTTGATTTTTTAAAATAATGGTGAAACGTTGCTGATGCGAGTCGATTAATGAAAAAAATGACCTCGATGAGCGAGGTCAGGATTGCTTGATAAGTTGTTTTTCTTTTATGGTCGAAGTCGGTATTTCGCCGGCTTTTTTTAAAGTTACTTTGGTGATGATTGGACCAATCAACTCATAAATCAAGGTTGCCGATAACACAATCGCCCGGATTTGACTGCCCATTTCAGCATTCAATACTTGTGTGGCTACCAAACTGAGACCAATGGCGACGCCGGCCTGAGGAATCAGAGCATACCCTAAATACTTGGCGATATTGGCATCGGCTTTTGTCGACTTGGCTCCCAAAAAAGAACCAAAAATCTTTCCAGCAACGCGTAAGAGAATGTAAAGAATGCCGATGATTCCGACCACACCTAACACCGATAGATCCAGCTCGGCACCACTTAAGACAAAGAACAAAATGAAAATGGGCGGAGTGACAAAGTAAACCAAGTTATTGACTTCATCGTACTTTTTACTGAAGTTGGCGAAGATGCCGCCGACAGCCATGCAAGCCAGCAAAGAAGAACCGCCAATGAGATCGACAACATAGATAGTAAGAAAAATAGCGGCGACCACCAGACTGATTCGGTTTCCTCTGCCAGTAAACCAGATGCAACCGAGGACTAAAATGAGTCCGATGGCTCCTCCCACAATGAGTGAGATAAGAATCTCATACAAAGGTGTCAATATCTGGAGGATGATCGGGGTGGAGCCACTATTTGGAGCCAAAGCGTTGGCGAGGGCAACACAAATGCCAAAGAGAACAATCGCTACCGAATCATCAATGGCGACAACGCTCATCAAGGTGTCAGTTAATGGACCTTGGGCCCGGTATTGTCTTACCACCATTAAGGTTGCGGCTGGAGCGGTCGCTGCGGCGATTGCGGACAACACAAGGGCAAAGCGAATATTGGTGTTATCGAGTTTGCCGACAATCAGGAAGTAAAGGATCAATCCGACAAAAACAAATATGACACCAAAAAGAGCTTCTAAAATCGCAATGATCAATGGCTTGATGCCAACTTTGCGAAAGTAACTCAACTTAAGTTCGTTTCCGATGGAAAAAGCAATGAAGCCTAAAGCGACGGAAGAAATGATTTGTAAACCAGGAAAGGCGGATTCTTTCACTATATTTAAAAGACTTGGACCAATCAATAATCCGCCAACTAAATACCCAGTGACGTTGGGAAGTCGGACATATTTAGCCAGTTTACCAAAAATAAGGCCGGTCACAATCATGATTCCGGCATAAAAAAGCGCAGTCAAGTTCATGAGCTCACACCGATTGTTTGTATCCTTTCACATTCTCAATGGGTAACGTAAATGCAATTCCCGAATTGGGTTTTGATAAATCCCCGACGATCCGTTCAATGACTTGGTACGCCACCGCTACCAAATCATCCGGCAGAACCATCAGAATCACATTGGATTCCACACGGGAATTGTCAAATAACGTACGCAAGCTGCCAATGAAACGCATATCATCGCTTTCATAGAGCTTCCGAGCCATTCCAGTTGAAGAAATAATCGTGGCTCCGCGAATATTGTTGTTGTTGAGGTCTCGTAAGAATGGTTCCAGCAGTGTGGTGTCATTCATGACATAAACGACTAATTTCATAGATGATTCCTCCCGACATTGACAATGATTATACACCTGTAAAAACGAAAAATCAACAGTAAAAAATTATTACCAACCATCTTCCTGAGGTGCCGCTTAGGACAATTGTTGGATGGCGAAGTGATTGTTCAGAAAATTGCATTCATACAAAATATAAAAATGGTTGAATAGCGCCAAAAAAAAGCCCGGAAACCAATAATTTAAGAAGGCTTCCGGGATAATGTTGATGTTACAGCAATTTTCCTCTTAGATAACTGGATACGGCATCGACCGCCAACACCATCACGATAATGGCGAGCAAAATCGTCCCGAGAATATCCCAATTCCAGTTTTCGGCCGACAGAATGAGCGATGCGCCCAATCCTCCGGCTCCAACAATACCTAAAACAGTAGCGGAGCGCACATTGATGTCCAAACGATAGAGCGTGATCGAGGAGATGTCCGCCGCCACTTGAGGGATGATGCCATAGCGAATTTTCTGCCAAGAATTGGCACCTACCGCATCGAGCGCTTCCAAAGGGCTTTTATCCATGTTGTCAATCGCTTCAGCGAAGAGTTTTCCAAGCATACCGATCGAGTGGATGCCAATGGTCAGAACCCCCGTCAGCGCATTCATTCCAAACCCCTTCACCAATATCAGTGCGAGTACAATTTCTGGGAAAACGCGGATGATGACAAGGATTGCTTCGCCTATCCGAGCGATTTTCTTCCCGACCACGTTGACCGATGCGAGAAAACCAAACGGAATCGCCAAGACGGCACCGATAAACGTCCCGATAAACGCAATGGCCAAGGTGACGAGTGTCATATACACGACACCTTCTTCAAAATGATACGGATCGGTTCCAAAGAGAAAATTGAACTTGAAATCCGCAAGGCCGGTAAACATGATTCTTAAGGAAATACCAATTGTTTCAAACCGGGTCCAGTTGATTCGCGAACCACTAAACGATATCGCAAGAGCGGCGATGATCGCGACGATAAACACCAGATTGATAAGCCATTTTTTGGGTTTTTTTCGGAGGGTTTCTTCGGCTCTCGTCATTGCAGGCGCCCCCTTGCAAACGAGGAGAAGAGCTGCACAACCAGAATTACAAAGAACATGAGAATGATCGACGCGCCCACTCGATCGTAATTATATAAGATATTGTCCTTGATGATCATCCCGATCCCACCGGCACCCACATAGCCGAGGATCGTTGAAGATCGGACATTGATTTCAAAGATATAAATGAGATAACTGAGAAAGATTGGCGTGACTTGCGGCATCACCGCATAGCGTAACGACTCAATCTTGGAAGCACCCGTCGATTCTAACGCTTCGACCGGGTTCATATCGATGGTCTCGATAACTTCATAGAGCATTTTTGACATAATGCTGAATGTAAACAGGGTAATGGCAATGATACCGGACAAGACCCCAATTCCGACAAAGAAAACGGCAATCAAGGCTAAAACCATCGCCGGGATCGTCCGAAACAAATTCATGATCGTTCGGGCGGGCAAATAGATATATGCTTTTTTAACAATATTTTTGGCGGATAACACCGCGAGAGGAATGGCCATCAACGATCCGATCAATGTGCCCGCAAAACTCATGCTGAGAGTGTCTACTAGGGGTTCTTGCAAGGTGAGCAGGTATCCAAAATAATCACCCCAAGTGCGGGTACCTTTCGGGGAAAACATTTTTTGAAGAATCACTTTCAGTTCGCTTAGTTGAATCAACCCCAAATTAACGGGGATCAATAATGAAAAAAGATACAAAAGTAGGATCACCACGCCAACGATGATCCAGATTTTATTAAAGGGTTTCGTAACGGTTTTACCGTTTTCTAAAGTGAACTTGGTCATTATGATTCACCCAACACTTCATCATGTTTGAGTGAGCGTCCATAGATTTGGACTAATGTCTTATCATCAATTTGGCGAGAAGGTCCATCATAGACTACTCGCCCATCTTGGATGCCGATGATGCGGGTTGCATATTTGATTGCTAAGTCGACATGATGCATGTTGGCTACGATCGTGATGCCAAAATCCTTGTTGATACGGGCAAAGTCATCCATGACTTGGACCGTTGTAATCGGATCCAAGGAGGCCACCGGTTCATCCGCTAAAATGACTTTCGGATTTTGGGTGAGCGCGCGAGCCAAGGCTACGCGCTGTTGTTGGCCCCCGGACAATTGATCAGCACGGGTGAAGGCTTTGTCCAAGATACCCATGGTATCGAGGGCGTTTAACGCCATCAATTTATCCATTTTCGGAAATAATCCAAGAACCGTTTTAAGGGTAGGGTGATATGCCACCCTACCCGTTAAAACGTTATTGAAGACGGACATTCTTTTGACCAAGTTGAATGATTGGAAGATCATGCCGATGTTTCGTCGTAACATCCGCAATTCCTTACCTTTGATCGAACTGATTTCTACTTCATCGATAAAAAGCTCGCCGGCGGTGATCGAAATCATTTTATTGATCGATCGCAGTAGCGTCGATTTTCCCGCTCCGGATAATCCGATAATCCCGACGAACTCTCCGTCTTGAATTTCCAGATTAACATCCTTCAGAGCTTGAACACCGTTGGCGTAGGTCTTGCTGACATTGACAAATTTGATCATGGAGATCCTCCGTTCTAAGTCTTATTCTTCCGGATTCAAGAAACGATACAATTCTCTTTCACTATCGTAATCTTCATCGTTCGCAATCAGATAATCACTGTGGTTGTAGATGGCAAGAATTTCTTTGCCTTCGGTGGTATCCACGATGGTCATGAATGCGTCTTGGATGGCTTCTTTCAATCCGTCGCTCAGGCTAGACACGCTGGAAATCGTGTCATTGAAAATCGGTGGGGTTAAAGCGACAACTCTCGTAGCTTCAAACCGATTGACACCAGGATTCGCTTCTTGCCAAGCATCGAAATAAGTCTGATTTGCTCCTTGGAAACGGGCGTCAAAGAAGGTGAAAACTGCGTCGACTTCATCACTGAGAAGCGAGATAACAGAGTTTTGATGACCACCGATTGTCGTATATTTCACTTCGCCATTTGCTGCATTCGGGGTTCCAGAGACAAATTTCATATTGTTTTGGTGGAGCAAAAATGATGGATAGACAAATCCAGAACCAGAAGTAGTGGATTGGGTTCCAACCGTTTTGCCTTTTAGTTCCGCAATGCCATTGGTTTGGTATGCCGCATAGTCTTCCGCTCTCACCAACAACATAGCATAATACGAATTGACTTTGACCGCTGAATTAGTAGTCGCGTCATATCCAGCCGCATTGGCATTAGCGATAATGGTTGCCGTGTCCGTGATAACGTTGTTGCTGGCATCGAGTTGTGCTTTGTAAGCATCTCGAACCGATGTCAACAATACTTCCACTTTGCCGGGATATTCCGTTGTGACAAAGGCGTATTGTTGTGAGGTCAAAAAGCCAACATGCACTTGCCCAGAAGCCATCGCTTCAATCACTGAAGCATAACTGGTTCCGACGCTGATATTGACACCGATTTCAAAACCGGCATCTTTCAGCTCAGCTTCAAGCATATCTTCCAAGTTTTTCAGTTGCGTCAGTTTTGTAGAGTCGATTGATGTGCTCGGAACAAACTGGATGATCAAGTTGTCCGGAACCGCTTTCGAACCACTGCAGGCAGACAGTCCAAAAGCTAAAGCCAGAAGCAAAAAGAAGCTCAGAATCTTTTTCAATTTTCTTTCCTCCCCAGATAATGTTATGGAATATAATCCATACAAAAACATTATATGGTCATTTAGGGATCGTTGTCAATGAGAAACCCAGTATCTTCTATTTTTTTTCAAATTTGTATTTTCAAATTTCTTTAATACGTATAAATAATATATATTGAGTTATAATGTTGAAAAATTGTCTACAAAAATAGGCTCGGTCAGTTTCTTTTTTTACCATTCAATATTATAATAAACTTGGATCCGATGATTTGACATGAAAAAATCGAATAAGCGAGGGCTTTGTATGAAGAATATTTTGATTGCATATGGTTCCAAATATGGAGCAACAGAAGAAATTGCTCGACACATCGGCCAATTGATGAATAAGGCGGGATTGCATACCGATGTTCTGAAAGCAGATAAAAAGCTCGATCCGTCACCTTATTCGGCGGTGATTATCGGCAGCGCGGTTTATATTGGTTTGTGGCGGGAAAATGTGACCAGTTTCGTCAAACGACAAGTATCGGTGCTGGGAAACAAACCCGTATGGGTTTTTGTCAGTGGTCCCTTAGGTGAAGGCGATCCGAACGAGCTGGTGGAAGGTTGGTTTTTCCCCAAACGCGTGAAACCATTTATTGATCAAATTCAGCCGAGGAGCATCGTCGCCTTTGGCGGAAAAGTGGATACAGAACAATTATCCGGACTTGAACGATGGATGATGAAAAAAATCAATTCTCCCACGGGCGACTATCGCAATTGGGAAGGCATCAACCAGTGGACGCAAACAATCATTGAAGAATTGATGAAAGAATAACCGAATATTGTTTCAATAATTGATGGTTGTCTAAGAAATAAAAAAATATAAGAGTGGTTTCCGTTCTATAGAACCCTATTTTTCTTGTTAAGCCGGTTTATTTCCGACTTTCCTCTTGATGAAAACGGTTATTTTGAGTAAAATAAGAGTATCGAAACGTTTCGGAGGCCCGGCATGAAACTGATTGAAGAAGAGTTGAAACGCTCGTTTTTGTTTTTCTGGGAAGCAGCCAATCGCAAGTTAAACAGTCCTGGTTATGGGCTGGTCGTTGACAACTCCGCCAAACCACAGATGGCATCGATTGCTTCGGTGGGATTTGGCTTGAGCGCTCTTCCTATTGGTGTGGAGCGTCAATATATCACTTATGACCAAGGCCTTCAAGCAGCGAGAGAGACATTGAAGACCTTGTTGCGGATTCCTCATTTTGAGGGTTTTTTAATTCACTATGTGTATTTAGACACGGGAAAACCAAAATCGGGGGTAGAATATTCCACGATTGATACGGCAATTCTCTTGAATGGTGTCATTACGGTCGACCAGTATTTTTCCGATCCCGAAATCCATGAGTGTTTTCAACGCCTCTATCTCCGGGTGAATTGGTCGGCTTTTGTGTTTGAAAAAGACGGAAGAAGTTTGTTTCGAATGGCTTATAACCCGGTCAAAGGAGGCGCTTATCGCCAAAAGAGCGATAGTCCTTGGATTTGGCAATGGGACATGATGGCAGAACAATTGTCTCTTTACTTTTTAGCAGCGGGATCGGATCAGATATCCGCAGAAACTGCTCAAGCGTTGTACCAAGGATTTTCCCGAAACCGGGGGAGTTTCGGAGGGTATGACTATGTCTACTCACCCGGAAATTCTCTTTTTGTCTATCAATTTTCTCATGCGTGGCTTGATTTTCACCGATTCGTCGATGCCACAGGATTCGACTGGGCAGAGAATACGAAAATCGCCACTTATGGGAATCGAGAATGGTGTATCCAACATAAAGACCAATACCCTATTTTCAGTGAAAATATCTGGGGGGTCACGTCTTGTTTGACTCCCGCAGGATATCGTGGGCAAGGCGTCGCCCCAAACGATAGTCTTACCCATCCAAACGGACATTCTGACGGAGTTGTGGCTCCTTGTGCTCCGGCAGGATCTTTGCCTTATGCTCCAGAAATTGTGATTCCAGCCTTGGAACAATTGGCAGCTCAATATCCCAAGTCTTTTGGCCAATACGGTTTCACCGATGCCATTGCTCTGACCGAAAAGGGGTTGTGGATTTCTCCGGACTATATTGGTATCGACAAAGGAATCACTTTGCTCATGCTGGATAATTATCTTCATCAAACCACTTGGAAACTCTATATGGCCCATCCCATGATCCAAAAAGCGCTGAATAAATTAGGCTTTCAGGAAAAAAAGTGATCTGATGGCTACTATTAAAGATGTTGCCAAAGCAGCAAAGGTATCAATCTCCACGGTATCTTATGCTCTGAATGGTGACCCGCGCATTCCCGAAAAAACCGCATCGATGATCAACGCGATCGCTCAAGAGATCGGGTATTTTCCGAGTGCGGCAGCTCGAAACCTCAAAAAGAGATACACGCAGACAATTCTGGTTGCGATCGCGGATTTTGGCGGGCCGGTGTATCACAACCTTTTGGATGGGATCCATCACGAACTCGCTATGTCCAATTACACGATGATCGTCTCCACAGGGAAATCGTCAGAGAACTTATTAAAAGAACGAAATGCCGATGGGGCGATCATTACCGATATTCGGATCAGTGATGATTCGTTACGTAAAATATCCAAAAATTTTCGTCCCATCATCGTGTTGGACCGAGAATTGGAAGAACCAGGCATATACCAAATGACCATCGATAATTATCGCGCGATGCGCGAGATGACACAAACGATCATCTACGAAGGTTATCAAAAGATCGCTTTTGTCCATGGTGTCAAGGATTCTCATGACAATCGCAGTCGTTATCAAGGCTTTCAGAACGCCATGCGGCATGCGAACATGGAGATTTTCGAAGAGTATGAAGGCAACTTCACCAAGGAATCAGGAACGGACATTATTCGAAAGCTCTTGAAAAGCAAACAACCATTGCCGGAAATCTTTGTGGCGGCCAATGATGAAATGGCTATTGGCATCATGGATGGACTCCATGAAGCTGGTTTTCAGATCCCAGCGGATTATGGTGTGTCGGGTTTTGACGATATCGAGTTATCTCAATATGTGAAGCCACAGCTCACAACTGTCAGGATCGATCACTTTTCTTGGGGAAAAGATATCGCCGCCACCATCCTTTCTTTGCTTAAAAAACAACCCGTTAAGTTACAAATGCAACCGGGAAAGGTGATCATTCGCGATTCTTTTTAGCCGATCAAATTGATTGGTTATTTTATAAAAATTATCTTTGAAAACGCTTGTATTCAAAAATTACTTGTGTTATAATAAAAATGAACAGTTATCGAAACGTTTCGATAGCGAGGAGGGGTATTGTGTTTGCGAACCAGTACGGACATTTTTCTCAAGACGGAAAAGAATATGTCATCACCCATCCTGAAACCCCCAAACCTTGGATCAATGTCATCTCGAATGGCGATTACAGTTTCATGGTATCGCAAACCGGTGGCGGATGTTCCTGGAGAGGCAATGCGGGACAAAACCGGCTGACTCGGCTGAATCAAGATTTGATCAAAGATCCCTTTGGCAAATATTTCTATCTGCGCAACCGCGAAAGCGGTGCTTATTGGTCGTTGTCTTGGATGCCGACAAAAACGCCTTATGAACACTATTCGGTCAGGCATGGGATTGGTTACTCGGTGTTTGAGTACCAAGTGGAAGGAATTTTATCTTCTATGCGGATGTTTGTCGTACCAAACGAACCGTTAGAACTGATTGAAATCACGATCAAAAACCAGACGAATACCACCAAAGAACTGGATCTCACAAGTTATTTCGAATGGGAAGCAGCGATTCATCCCGATGAACATCGGGAATTTCATAAATTATTTACCGACACAGCGTTTGACAAAAAAGTAAACGCCATCAAGTTAAAGAAGTACATGTGGGGATTCAACGACAAAAAAGGCTTGCATAACAATGTCGACTGGGATTTTGTCGGCTTTTTGGCGGTCAGTGAGACCCCCGAGTCTTTCGATACAGATAAGGAATCTTTTTTAGGACGCTACGGACGCGAGGATTCACCTAAAGCGATGAAAGAGGCGTCTCTCGCACATAACGCCGGGAGATTTGTCGATCCCATCGCCGCGTTGAGAAATGGTTTCACATTGACTCCAGGAGAAAGCAAGACAATTATCTATGGAATTGGCTGTACGACGCTTGGAAAAAACGAGATACCATTGATTGAATCCGTTTATGAAGATCCAGATCAGCTGATCAGAAAGTATGTTCAACCCGAAAATGCGGAGAAAGCTTTCAAAGACGTGGAATTGTTTTGGCAGGAACTTTGTTCGGGAGATGAGGTCCATTCTCCTGACAAAGCTTTTGATCTCATGACCAATACTTTTACGAAGTATCAAGCAATATCGGGTCGAATCTGGGCGAAAACTGGATACTACCAAACCTCGGGTGGGTATGGTTTTCGCGACCAACTACAGGACTGTCAAATCTTTTTAGAGTGCAAACCAGAATTGGCCAAAAAGCAATTGTTGTTACATGCATCCAAGCAGTTTCAAGCAGGAGATGTCCTGCATTGGTTTGTGACCTATCAAGGATGGGGTCCCAGAGGAGACTGCTCCGATGATTTGCTCTGGTTGCCCTTTATTCTTGATAGCTACTTGGAAGAAACGTTGGACTTTGCCATATTAGATGAAATCATCCCCTTTGAAGATGGGGGCGAAGCCTCGCTTTATGAACACGCCAAACGCGCCATTCAAAAATCTTTGACCCGATTCTCCGATCGTGGTGTTCCTTTGATGGGAGCTCATGACTGGAACGACGGCTTATCCGCAGTCGGTCCAGAAATGAAAGGCGAATCCTTTTGGATGTCTTGTTTCCTCTTTATGGTCTTACGCCAATTCAGTCGACTCGCACAGATGCGGAAGGAATTGGATTTCATGACAGAGATCAACGCGCAAGCGGAAAAAATCAAAACGACTTTCAATCAGTTCGGTTGGGATGGCGAATGGTATCGGATGGCCACTACCGATTCAGGAAAGATCCTTGGTAGCAAGCAAAACGAAGAAGGTCAAATTTTCTTGATGCCGAATGCCTGGGCCATTCTCTCTGAATTGATCCCCGAAGATCGGGTGGCGAAGGTTGTCCAATCGATCGAAAAATATCTGTTAAAAGACTATGGCACCTTGCTCAATTATCCAGCTTTCACGAAACCCAGAAACGATATCGGCTACGTCACCCGCTATGCACCGGGCTTAAGAGAAAATGGTGGAGTGTACACCCATGCGGCGACTTGGGCAGTGAGCGCTTTCGCAAAAGCCAATCGAAGGGATTTGGCGTATAAAGCCTATCAAGGCATTTGTCCGCCGAATCGAACGCAAGATCCCGACCGATACCTTGCGGAACCGTATGTGACCTGTGGCAATTCTGATGGACCAATCTCGCCTTTTTATGGTCGAGGAGGCTGGAGCTGGTACACCGGTTCCGCTCAATGGTTGCACCGGGTGGCGGTTAGAGATATTTTGGGAATACGAGCCACCTACGACGGGTTAGTGGTCTCTCCCCAGATCCCTGATTCCTGGACTCACTTTGATTACACACGGAAGTTCCGTCATGCGACCTATCAATTTTTTGTGAAGCGAGGGAAGGAAAAGGGGATTCTTGTCGATCAACAACCAATCAACGGCGAGTTGATCCCGGATTTTAAAGACGGGAAAACTCATATTATTCAAGTGATCATTTAATAATAAAATAATTGTTTGATAGAAGGAGAAGAAATCATGAAGAAACTAATGGGATTGACATTGACAATGATTCTTGCTGTGATGCTGGCAGGTTGTGTCGCCGACACGACAACACAAAACGTCACATCCACAACCATTACTACGACGGGATCCAATACGACGACGCAAACTACCATCGATGCGACAGAATCGACCACGGCAACGGAATCACATGACCCGGTGACCATTACCTATGCCGCCTGGAACTTAGGATCAGTCGATAATTTGAATTTGGAACGACTGATGCTGGATGCTTTCGAAGATCGTTATCCTTGGATCACGGTGGAAGTTGTGGAGCGTCCGAAAGTTCCCGATACGACCGGCACTTCTGAAGTGGATCAAAATTGGAATGAATTTTTAGCGGCTCGGGCGACAAGAGGGATGTTGCCGGATGTTTATTTTACCGATTCGACGGAGACCATCATCATGAATAACTGGGCTCGCAACATGGCCGATATCGCTTATGACGATCCTGAGTTCATGAATATTTCGGCCGATATTCGCGAAGCGGCGAATTACGGCGGGAAATTGATGGCGTTGCCTTATGCAGTCTATTATTTCGGCTATTATATCAATAAAGACATCTTTGATTTGGCGAATTCAGATGCACCGGTGTTTGATGATACCTTCGCCGAATTCTTATTGAAGATTCAAGACGTGGCCAACCACAACGTTTCGAATGGAACCGGAACTGGCGGTGTGGTCGGCATCGACCGGATGCTGGAATGGTATCCATCACAACTTTCCGACGATTTAGGTTGGTTCACCTATGATGGAAACCAGGTGCATCTCGACGGAGCCGAATTCGAAGCCACGCTGGATCTCTACCAAGATCTGATGACCGAAACCGGGTACATTGTCGATGCTATGGCGCCCGAAGACCAGTTGGCAGCTTTTGGAACCTCAAACACATGGGAAGCCAGTCAATTGGCCGCGTTTTGGAACTATACACCCATCATTGGCTCCATGACGGAATACGATTTTGATGTGGACTTCATCGGCACTCCTGGAACGGCCGATACCCATAAGATTCCAGTTGTACTTGACTTGATGGGCATTTCTTCTCAAACCGATCATCCAGAAGAAGCCTATCTCTTGGCAAAATGGATGTCCTTCGGCAAGGAAGGCTATCAAAAACGGATCGAATTCTCGACATCGGATGATTATGAGGATTTGGATCCCCTCAATATGACGCCGCTTCAACCCGACAAAGACTTGCTGGATGCGTTCTTTGGCATTTATGATACGTTTGTCGAGTTACGAAAAGTTGTGGAATATGACGACTACATTATCGAACCAAATAAATATGTGCCTGGGTATATCAAAGCCCGATGGACAAGACCATATAATGTGGCGCTAGTAATGGATGATGTGTTCAATTATGTCCGTGATGGGTCGTTGAATTATGCTGAAATCAAAGTCCAATGGAATCAGTTTGCCAATGAAGAATTGACCAATGCCAAAGCAGCAGTTTTGGCTAAATTAGGCGTCAGCGAAGAATAAACGTTAATCAGTCAGTTGCCAGGTAGAGGGGGATTGCTGGTGAAGGGATTGAAGAAACTCACGTTGGTCATGGTGTTGATGATTCTAGCCTGTCTTTGGGTTGCTTTTAAACCTGCTCAAATTCTGGTCCAAGCCGAGGAAGTGTCGGAAACACCGACACTTTTATCCGGCAATTATGTTTTGGTCAAAGCCGAATGGGAAGCGATGGGTTTTTCCGCATATTCGGATTTTACTCAAATAATCACGCCGGAAGCGTTCACGGGTGAGGGGTTGGAAACTTTGGCTGAAAGCCAAGGCTATTCACATCCGGCTTATCGACTAGCGGATGACACACCGGTTTCGTTTGAGGTATCGGTTCCCGGAGAAGGACTTTTCCGACTGGGAATTGATTTCTATTCATTATCGGATGATTACCTCGATTTGGAGTTGGCGGCACAAGTGAACGGAGAAATTCCGTATTTGGAAAGCCAACAGATCCTCTTGTATAAAACTTGGCACAACCCCGACCAACAATTCTCTACGGATCGTTATGGCAATGACTTTTATGGAGCGCAAGAACAGTGGCACCGTTGGACATATCAAGACTTTATGGATCCGATGGGACTCTTTAACGATCCCCTTGTCTTTCATTTGGAAGCGGGGGCCAATACGATTACGCTATCCAAAATAAAAGGCAGTTTGTTGCTGGGGGATGTCAAAATCACCGGGTTGAAAGAGCTTTGCACCTATCAAGATTATTTGGCAGATGCCAGTATTGTAACGCATGATCATATCGTTGAAACCGAAGCGGAAATGCCTGCCTTCAAGAATGCCAGTTCAATTCAGGCGGGTGTGTCGCAAAATGTCGGCGTCACGCCCTTTTCCACTCGCATCCTCCGACTGAATATTCTCGATGGATCGACCTATAATAGCGAACGAGAAACCATTCATTATCAAGTGGAGGTTCCTGAATCCGGCTATTATCAAATCACTTTGAAAGCCTTGCAAGGCAGTGCGGTGAACAGCGTCGTCTATCGAACGCTACATATCAATGGCCAAGTGCCTTTTCTGGAAGCCAAGGCAATTCCGTTTGAATATTCGAGCAAGTGGCAAAACGTCACTCTCCGACTTCCAACCGGGGACCCGATGCTTTTCTATCTCGAAACAGGAACATCCATACTCTCGCTCAGTGTGGATTTGTCACCTTACCAGGAAACCTATTATGAATTTCAAAGGATTTTAAAAGCGGTCAATGATTTATCGCTTCAAATCCGGAAACTGACCGGTAATCAAGTGGATGAAGATCGGGATTGGGATATCGAAGAATACCTTCCCGGCGTTTCCGATTCGCTGAATCAGATGGCGGACGCTCTTGAACAAGAACAACATCGTATTGCCGGGATGTCAAAAACCAGCAAGCTCTCCGAAGTAGAATCAAGTTTGAAGATTGCTATTCGCAATTTGCGTTTCTTGGCTCAAGAACCCAATGAGATTCCCAAAAACATCACGATGCTGGCAACGTCTTCATCTTCCATTGCCTCCACTCTTGGAAATGCCGTGTCAATGATCCTCCATAGTCCGTTGGATCTCGATAAGATCTATCTCCATGGCGATGTCGAACTCTCTGATCCACAAGGTAATTTCTTCACGCGCTTTTGGGTGGCGATCCAGCGTTTCTTTTTATCGTTTTTCGATAAACGCTATAACGATAAAGCCGCTCCTGACGAATTAGAAGTATGGATCAACCGACCAAAACAATACGTGGATTTGATCCAAAAAATGGCGGATGAGCAATTCACACCCGCAAGCGGTATCAAAGTCAAAGCGTCGGTCATGGCTGCCGAAGGCAAACTCATCTTGGCCAATTCGGCGGGGAAGAATCCGGACGTGGCGATGGGAGTTGCCAGCTGGCTCCCATATGACTTGGGAATTCGTGGTGCCATCCTAGATTTGTCGCAATACGCCTCCGATATCGGATTTAAAGAGACGTTGACGCTCTATCCAGAACAATCCTTAATACCATTGATGTTTGACAACGGGTTATATGGACTTCCGGATACCGAAAACTTTTATGTGCTCTTTTATCGGACCGATATTTTGTCGGCGCTCGATATCCAAGTGCCGGATACTTGGGAAGATGTCGTGGACATCTTGCCAATATTGAAACGCTATGGGTTGAATTTCTATATCACTTTGTCAAGTTCCTCGTCTCTAAAATCATTTGATTCGACCTTGCCTTTCTTATTCCAATATGGCTCGGACATCTATCGTGAGGATTCTTTCGCCGTCAACCTTGATAATGAAGATACCGTGAATGCCCTGACAATGATGACGGAACTCTATACGATTTACAGCATGGATGTTCAAGTCTCGAGTTTTTATAATGATTTCCGTTTGGGACTTTCGCCGATCGGTGTCGGTGATTTCGGCAT
>JAAYZB010000156.1 GCA_012515085.1 Acholeplasmataceae bacterium | reverse complement strand
CGCCGACTTGACGAAGTTCGATTCGCATGTGGAATTCGGAGGCGATCTCTTTCACCAAATCGCGAAAGTCGATCCGGCCTTCAGCGGTGAAATAGATAATCAGTTTTGTGCGGTCGAGCGTGAATTCACAGTTGAGCAATTTCATCTCTAATTGGTGTTTTTTTACGAGTTCCGCCGTCTTTTGCATGACAGTCGCCTCGTTGGCCTTGTTCTCCGAATATTGCTTCAGGTCTTGTTCCGACGCAATTCGGATGAGTGGTTTTAATGGAAGAACCACTTCCGCTTCTGGAACCCACAAAGAGTCTTGCATCACCGTTCCGATTTCAATTCCTCGAACGGTTTCCACGACGACTTTGTCGCCGTGCTTTACCGTAATGCCATTCATGGCAAAATAATACTGTTTACCCAGTCGTTCAAATCGAACTGGAACTACTTGATATTCCATGGTCAAACCCTCTTTCCAAATATGCCAGCAATTTGTCAAATGCCAGCGCGACATTGATATTGTACTTTAATCTTGATTTCAAACCAAGCATTTTATCCAAAAGCTCTTCGATCCGCTTTTGGCTGATCGCTTCCGACAGTTTCCCGATCAATTCGGTTTCCGTCGTGAACACCAAGAGATCGAGATATCGGACTTTATAATTGAGAATATCTTTTAAAAACAATGTTAACATTGTCAAAAAGAAATCCGTTATAGCCATATCTCCCAAGATCGCACTCCGCTTTTCTTTGAAATGAAGCACAATCGACTTCTCTTTGATTTGCAGGCTCCTCGCCATCTCGATCACTAATTGAACGCTGTCAACGATCAGTGGGTTTTCGACCATCTCCCGAGCCATGTCGATGTTGGTCGTATATTCGGAAACTGCTGAAGATAACAGCGGTGAAAATCCTTCTTTTTCCAAATCGCTCTTGATTTGACACTTGTCGATCGGTCGAAAATGCAATATTTGCGATCGCGATATGATGGTCTTTAACAAGGAATTGATCTGGGTGGTGATCAAGATCTGGAAAATATCTACTCCGGGTTCTTCCATCGTTTTCAAAAGAATATTGGCCGAATATTGGTTGAACCGTTCCGCTTGATCGATGATATAGATTCTGGGTCCCGTCTCGATCGATGCTTTGCCAAATTCAACCAAAAGCTCCTTGATTTGTTCTTTGCGGATCTCTTTGTTGTCGTTTTGCACAAAAAACAAGTTGGGATGCACATTTTTATCCACACGGGTACAATGATGACACACCCCACACGGATTGGCATGATCGTCTTTTTGGGTACACAGCAAGGTCTTTGCGAGTAAAAACGCCGCATCGATCCGTTTGGTGCCGATGGGGCCTTCGAAAATATAGGAATGACTCAACCGATTCGTCTGAATGCTGTTTTGAAGCATCCGTCCGACCGAAGGCTGATAAAAGGTAAACTGATTCCAGGAAAGTAGAGCCATGGCTACTTCCGCCCCGCCAGAATCGTTTCGATTTTGGCGATGACCGCTTGAGCCACTTCTTCGATCTCGCCCTCCCCGTCGATCGATATCATCCGATGAGGAAATTTTTTTAACAATGTTTTATAACCGTTATAAATGGTATTGTAAAAAGCGATCGTCTCAAGATCCATTCGATTGACTTCTCTTCCCGGCGAGTTGAACACCCGAGACAATCCTACTTCCGGACGGACATCGATCAAAATCGTTAAGTCAGGAAAAATGTTTTGAATCGCAAATTGGTTGATTTGCAGAACTTCATCAAACCCAAGCTTTCGCGCAATTCCTTGATAGACGAGTGAACTGTCCACAAACCGGTCGCATAAGACCATATCTCCCCGAGTCAGCGCAGGGATGATTTTTTCTACCAGATGTTGTCTCCTTGATGCCGCAAATAACAACGCCTCTGTTCGAGGATCCATTTCGGTATTCGCTTTTCCGAGCACAATATCCCGGATCATTTCCGATATTCGGATTCCACCGGGTTCTCTGGTCGCCACAACCTGGATGCCCATTTGTGAAAAATGGCCACTGACCTGACGAATGATGGAAGTTTTCCCTGAGCCTTCGGTTCCTTCAAATGAAACGAATAATCCTTTCATGCCGATCCCCCGCTTTATATGGTTCTATTATCTCACAAAATAGCCCCAATTTGAATAAAATATTTAAATAACTCCCGCCATTATGATACAATAAATCAGAAGGCGCGGTGATATGATGCAGATCGATGTACACAATCTTTCCTTTGCCTACGGGCATCGGGCCGTCTTAAGAAATATGTCCTTTTCTCTCGCTCCGGGAGATTATTTAGTCGTCACTGGCAAAAACGGAACCGGAAAGACGACGTTGATCAAATGTCTGCTTGGATTTAACCCTGTCAAATCCGGCATGATTTTTTATAATCACCAAGATATTATCAATTTCAAGGACTGGACATCATTTGGTTATGTCAGCCAGAAATATGAAGATTTCAATTACGAATATCCGATCACGGTCGATGAACTATTGGCTGTCAATAGTCTTAAAAAAATCAAACAACCCCAACGATTAAAGATTTTGGATCAACTGGGAATTTTGGAAATCATCAACGAAAATATCAACAAGCTCTCGGGTGGTCAATTGCAACGGGTGTTCATCGCAAGAGCAATGCTCAACAATCCCCTCGTCTTGATCTTAGATGAGCCGACCGCCTCGATTGATAAGCTCAACACCAAATTCTTCTTTCAAACCGTCAATGAACTGAATAGTCAGGGCATCACGATCATCATGATCACCCATAACGAATCCTTCGACAATATGAATTATTCGCATATCCTCAACATTGGAATCGACATGAACTACCATTTTCAGGTTCGAGAAAAATGCGATCTGACGGAGGTGGAAGTGTGATTACTTGTTCCTTCTTCACGGACCTCTTCTCCAATTGGTTCATGTTGCGTGCGCTTCTCGCCGGTGTGATCCTCGGCGTGTTGGCACCGCTCATCGGTTCCATCGTGGTGGTCAGACGCCTATCGTTTATTGCCGACACTCTTGGGCATTTCTCGCTGGTCGGCGTCTCATTCAGTTTGTTTTTGTCCACTCTTGGGGTCTCCGCGCTCTTTGAAGAGCCCTTATTCCTCGGCCTGATTTTTTCAGTTGTGGGCGGTTTATTGATTGAACTCTTCCGTCGGGCATATCGAAACTATAAAGAGATTTCTATGGTCATCGTTATCAGCCTGGGAACGGCCTTAAGCGCCATCTTCTTTTCCAAAGCCAAGGCCACCGGATCGATCTACACCTATTTGTTTGGCTCGATCCTGACGGTAAACAATTATTATATGTATGCGATTTTGATCACCGCGGGACTCGTCGGATTGTTATTTTTGATTTTTGGCAAACAGATCGTCTCCGTCAGTTTCGATGAGACCAGCGCCAAGTTTTTAGGCATCAATGGCAATATTTTCCAGCTCATCTTCATGGTGATGTTATCCGTAGTCGTTTCCGTCATGCTGGAATCCGCCGGCGTGCTCTTGGTGTCCTCGATGATGATCATCCCGGTTGCGGCGGGAATGAAGCTTGGGTGGAGTTTTCGTTCCACGCTCACGATCGCGATCGTGTTCTCGGAACTCTCTGTCTTGTTTGGACTTTGGGTCTCTTACTCTCTCAATATCCCGAGTGGTGCCGCTATCGTCTCCATCAATATCATCATCTTGTTGGTCGTGACGCTGATCAAACGATTCGCCGATAAGAAACGATTGCCTTCTTCTGAGATAGAACAACTAAACGAATAATAAGGCTTGTGACAAATAAAACCCTTCCCCCAGATACGATGGGCGAAGGGTTTTTTAATAGATCACTTTTGCTAAGTAGAGTCCTTGCGGCGGTGCGACTTTTCCCGTATGTTTTCGGGATTTTTCAGCGAGCAACTCCGAAATTGTCGCGAGATTCTTCCCTTTGGCGATCAAGACCAGCTGGGCAACCAAAATCCGGACCATGTAATGCAAAAAGCCGTTGCCGACAAAGACCAGTTCCACTCGTGAATCTTGCTTCAAGAGTTCGGTGTGGAAAATTGTCCGGATGTTGTCTTCTTTAAATCCTTTGGAGAAACTCGTGAAATCATGAGTGCCTTCCACCGTTCTCAATTCCGCTTCCAAACGCGCACAATCAACGTTATCAACCGTCCACTCTCTCATTCTTTCCAAAGGATCATAGGCGGAAAGATTCAAACGGTAGCGATACTCTTTTCCCAAAACATCATAGCGGGCATGAAATAACGGATGAACGGGCATTATATCGGTCACCGTGAGATCTTTCGGGCATTTTTGTTTCAAGATCGTCAACCATTTTTCTCGAGAAAATCGGTAGGGCGAATCAACATGAACCACTTGGTTCAACGCATGGACGCCCGTATCAGTCCGGGAAGCTCCTTGACAGATGGTCGGATACTGATGGAGATCGGAGAAAATCCGGTTCAATTCACTTTGGACGGTCCGACCCTGTTTTTGAGTCTGAAATCCAAAGAAATCCGACCCATCATAGGCCACATTCAAGCGGTAACGGGTGAACTCAGGAATCTTGGATTCGATCACGATCCGTTGGATTTGCTTCTCCTTGAACCCGATTTTCGCCAAGGCTCCCTGGTGAGTATAACCATATTGCATCTCTGATCCCGCCAATGAGTCCACATCGATTTTTTCAAATATTTCCGGATGCGTCGCGATGAAATCCGTGATCGCTTGTTTTCCAAGAATTGTTTGCCGGTTCACTTTCATTCCCGCTTGAATAGCCAAGCGATTTGTGATCGTCCCCGGATCAAACCGACTCATCCGATCACCTTGAGTGTTATCGAGGCGGCGAGACAAAGAAGAATGACCACGGATGTGACGGCGTCTTTCCAACCAAAGGATAGTTCATGAATCCGGGTTCGCTTCTTCCCTGGAACGAAATTCCGTGATTCCATGGCATCCGCCAGCTCTTCGCTCCGCTTAAACGCGATGATAAACATCGGTACCAACAGAGAGATCACCTGTTTGATTTTTTCTTTGAGACCACCTTCAGAAAAGTCCGCTCCGCGGCTCGCTTGGGCGGCCATGATTTTGTTTGCCTCATCCAAAATCGTCGGAATATAGCGCAAACTGATGGAAATGATCAAGGCGAAATCATCGGATTTGATCCCGATCACCTTGAGAGGCCGCATCAATTTTTCCAAACCTTGGGTGAGGTCCGTCGGTTTGGTCGTGAGCGTCATGATGGTCGATAGGGAAATGATGATCAACAGCCTTATCACGACAAAGACGCTCATCTCAATCCCTTTTTCATGGATTTGAAGCGAGAATGTCGTCCATTGTGGCGCGATGGCCACATATCGCAACAAGCAGTAAATACCGGCAATCCAGAGAAACAGAAGGATCGTCTTGAATTTGCCAAATCGGGCGAGCAATCGCCACAACACCGTTAAAAGCAGACCCAAGCCAAGATTTGCTGGATTCAAACTCAGTATTTCTTCGACCAACAACGTTCCTTCTTTGTTAAAGAGGATCTGAAAGAAAAAAGTAAACAAAAGCAGCACAAAGAGCGGCTTCAACCCTTTTGCCACGCGCACGATCGAAATCTTTCCGGCGATCAAAAGCAAGATGACAAGTCCGAAAGCCACCACAAGTTCAATAATCGTCTCAAGCAAAAAAACAGCAACCATCAAAATAATGACCGCGATCAATTTGGTCCTAGGATCCAGTCGGTATAAGAACCCGTCGCCCGGTACATATTGACCTATGACAATATTTTTCATTGTCTCACCGCCTCTTTGATTGCTTGGATTGCGGCTTCAGCGGTTTTTTGATAGATATCAATGGATAGCCCCAAACGTTCGTTGATGGCTTGTAAGACTTTGATGGTTTCCGGCATGCTTAACTGGTACTCTGTGAGCGGCGCGGTGCGAAATAATTTCTCCGGCGTGCCGTCAAACACCAACTTCCCTTGGTTCATCACGAGGACACGCGAGGTGTATTGATACACCAAGTCCATATCGTGAGTGATGATCACAATCGTTTTGTCGGTCTCGAATTGAATGGATTGAAAGAGATCCATCAAAACACGTTTTCCCTCCGGATCCAGTCCGGAAGTGGGTTCATCCAACACCAATATATCCGGGTCAAGGGCTAAAATGCCGGCAATGGACACCCGTTTTTTTTCGCCCCCGGACAAATTGAAAGGATTCCGGTTCAAATAACTTTCATCCAAGCCCACCTGGGCCAAGGTCTTGAGGGCGATTGTTTTGGCTTCATCCAAAGGCACTTTATAATTCAAAGGTCCAAAAATAATATCCTTTTCCACAGTTTCTTCGAACAACTGGTATTCCGGAAACTGGAAAACAAGTCCCACGTGTTTCCTCAAATCGTTATAGCGGATTTTTCGATTGCGTTTTCGCGTGACCGAATGCCCAAAAATCTCCACGCTGCCTTCCGTGGGGAATATCAGTGCATTCATGTGTTGAGCCAGCGTGGATTTCCCGGATCCGGTATGGCCGACGAGCGCGATAAACTCACCCTTTGCGGAAACTTGAAACGATATTTTTTCGATCGCTTGATGAAACTGCAAATGGTTTTGCGGGTAATGGTAACTTACTTCGCGGAAACGAATTCCCATAAGAAATCCCTCACCCTCTTTTCCTTCTCGTCCGTCTTGCTCAACCCCGATTGGATTTTCAATGCCATCGGCAAATCAAGCCGAGCCTCGCGAAAGCGCTCCGGCTTGCGCAACAGGGTCGCTTTCGCATCGTCTTCAAAAATCGCGCCTTCTTTCAAGACCACGAGCCGATCCGCATACAACGCTTCTTCCATGTCATGGGTGATCATGATGATCGTGATTCCTTCGTCATGAAGCGTGCTTATATACGCCATCAGCTCATTTCGCGAGGTCGGATCCAGCATGGACGTGGCTTCATCAAAAATCATGATCTTTGTTTGCATCGCCAAAATTCCGGCAATGGCTACTCGTTGTTTTTGTCCGCCCGAGAGCGTGCTCGGCTCCTTTTCCAAAAGATCGGACATCCCGACTTTTTCAGCGTAAAATTGGATTTTTTCCAGCATCTCTTCTCGAGGAACATTCAAGTTTTCCATGCCAAAAGCGATGTCATCGCGGACACTGACTCCAACAAACTGGTTATCGGGATTTTGAAACACGATCCCGATTTTTTTCCGCTCTTCATATAAAGTGTCGGGTGTCAATAACACCCCGTCGATGGCGATGGTCCCACTTTTGGGCTCCAAAAGTCCCACCAAAAGTTTGGCCAAGGTGGACTTTCCTGACCCATTGTGCCCAAGGATCGCAACCCATTCGCCTTGTTCCACTGTCAAGTTGATATCTTTGAGAATGAGTCGTTTTCCCGTATAGCTAAACGTCACATCCTGGATGTTGATCATGCTCATCTTGATTCTCCCTATCATCCACTACTGATTTTAGAGCGCCCGTTCGATGTCTGAAAGCGTCAATATGCCCAAAATGGACTCTTCACGCTTACCGGAAGGGGTCACAAACAACATTTCCAATTTATTCTTTTCTTTAAAATCTCTCCGGAAATATCCCAATGCCTGAAAAGCGGTCGCATTCTTGGCGATAAAAGCGAAATACTTCGCTGGAACACCATCCAAGTCGATTGCCTTTAACAAATCATGAAGGAGTCGGTTTTTGGTTATGACGGCATCGCGGTCCAGACTCAAGCAATAATACAGCGATTTTTCCGTAAACACCCCTTGAAGCTCATAGCCGGAAAAGACCGGTATTTTCGAATATCCCGTGGTTTCCATGAGCTGGATGGCTTCTCCGATCGTGGCGTCTAGCGATAGTTTCTTGATCTGTTGTATCGGCACCATGATGTCGACAACCTTGATCGGATGTAAGATATTATTTACGACTTGGAAAAAGCGCTTCATGAACCGATCGGTCGGTTCTGCAACGTCGGAATTATGGACAATGATATTTCTTAATTGCGCCGCTTGTTGGAGTGTATCGAAATAATGCGGGTTGGCAATGATCTTGTTTTCCTTCCTCCCCCGAATGCGAAACAAGGTTCCCATGAACGTCGATTCTTTGTAACTTCCATTCACGTATTCGATGCGAAGATATTTCTCCAACTCCTGAAATTTATCGAGAAACGCGTGTTTTTTATCTGTTTCCATTTTCTTGGTCACCTCGCGATTTTCCTCATGTTCACTATATCACGAAAAGCGCGTTTTAAACACCCCGAAAAAAAGAAAAAAGTGCTGATTAAAGACAGCACTTCTCTTCCGGGTGGTTTATACCAATTCGATGATCGCCATCGGGCAGGCATCGCCTTGGCGATAACCGACACGGTAGATGCGGGTGTATCCGCCTTTCGTCTCTTGATATTTCGGACCCAATTCCTTGAACAACTTTTGGAGCGCAGTTTGCTTTTCGATGGATAAATCGCGCAAAATGGCTTCCGCCAGCCGTATGTGATGCAAATCGCCTTTTTTGGCATAGGTGATCAACTTTTCAACACTGCGGCGGATTTCTTTCGCCTTGACCAGCGATGTCTCGATTTTCCCGTGCAATATGAGTTGCGTTGCCAAATCGCGACAAAGCGCCTTGCGGTTGTCACTTCTGCGGTTCAGCTTGCTATATCCTGTAGACATGGTAACCTCCTCCAACTAATGTTTCGCCAAGCTTAAATTGAGTTCTTCAAGCTTTTGTTTGACTTCTTTTAATGATTTCTTACCTAAGTTTCGAACTTTCATCATGTCTTCTTCGGTCTTTTCGATCAACTCGCCAAGTGTATGGATCCCCGCTCTTTTCAAACAGTTATAACTCCGGACTGAGAGATCGAGATCTTCGATCGGCTTTTCCAAATTGCGCGTTGCTTCTTCGGATTTGCGTTCGATCATGAAATCTTCCGACATCGACCGGGTGGAGAGTTCCACCAGCGAGTAGAAATGATCGATCAACATTTTTGCGGCCATGCCGATGGCTTCTTTTGGATTCATCGAGCCATTGGTCCAGACTTCCACCATGAGTTTATCATAATCGGCCGAATCATCGACGCGGGTCTTATCCACGGTATAGTTGGCGCGGATGACCGGCGTATAGATGCTGTCGATCGGAATCACGCCGACCATGTTGTCAAAGCGCGCATTCTTTTCTGCGTTGACATAACCGTTTCCCTTGCGGGCATGAAGAACCATGCGGAACCGTTTGCCTTTGTTGACATGGCAAAGGTAGTGGTCGGGATTGATAATCTCGACTTCATCATCAGCGATGATGTCTTTGGCTGTCACATCACAAGGTCCATCCACAATGATTTCCATCCGTTTCATGATGTTGGGGTTGGACGAATCAATGGTCAATACCACGCCTTTTAAATTCAAAACGATGGTCGTGACATCTTCCACAACATTTTCGATCGCCGTAAACTCATGTTCAACGCCGTCGATTTGCGCATTGATGATAGCGGCTCCAGGGAGGGATGACAGTAAGACTCGGCGTATGGAATTCCCAATGGTAATCCCGAAGCCGCGGTCAAGCGGCGTGATGACAAAGCGACCGTAAGTCGCATCGATCTCTTCCGTGATTGTTTTTGGTTTTTCAAATTTCAAGTCTTTCAATGGTATTCCCTCCTATCCGCGGGGCCGTTTGGGTGGACGACAACCGTTGTGCGGTACCGGGGTAACATCCCGGATCGCGGTAATCTCAAGACCGGCGACCTGTAAGCTACGAATGGCTGCTTCGCGGCCGGGTCCGGGTCCTTTGACTGATACTTCAACTTTTCGAACGCCGTTTTCCATGGCTGCTTTTGCTGCAGCTTCACTGGCAATACCGGCGGCGAAGGGGGTCGATTTACGGCTTCCCTTATAACCGATCGCTCCAGATGAACTCCAAGCAATCGCGTTGCCGGCGGGATCGGTGATGGTGATGATAGTATTGTTGAAGGTCGAATGAATGTGCGCTACCCCGGATGGGATATTTTTCTTCACACGACGTTTTTTAACGACATTACGTGCCATAATAGTCCCACTCCTCCTTATTTCTTCTTATTCGCAACGGTCTTTCTCGGACCTTTGCGAGTTCTGGCGTTGTTCCGGGTATTTTGTCCCCGGACCGGCAGCCCTTTACGATGACGGATCCCGCGGTAAGAGCCGATCTCCATCAACCGTTTGATGTTCAGCGCGATTTCGCGACGTAAATCGCCTTCGACGCGGTATTTTTGTACTTCTTGACGGATCCGAATGACTTCGTCATCCGTCAGATCTTTGACGCGTTTGTCTTCCGACACACCGGCGCTGGCAAGGATCTTTTGGGAAATGCTCTTGCCAATGCCATAAATGTAGGTCAAAGAAATGACGACGCGTTTGTCTCTCGGAATGTCTACTCCTGCGATACGTGCCATGTGACTTCCTCCTACTTGCCTTGTCTTTGTTTATGTTTGGGATTTTCGCAAATGACCATAACATTGCCATTGCGTTTGATTATTTTACATTTGTCACAAATTTTCTTGACTGATGATCTGACTTTCATCTGATTTCCTCCTAAAATAGGGTCTATATTAATTCATGCGATACGTGATGCGACCACGTGTTAAATCATATGTCGACAGTTCGACCTTGACTTTATCGCCTGGTAAAATGCGTATGTAGTGCATACGGATTTTACCAGAAACGTGACCGATAATTCGGTGTCCGATTTCCAGCTCGATAATAAATTGCGCATTCGGCAATACTTCGATGACCGTACCCATCATTTCGATGACATCGTCTTTCTTTGCCATTGAATCACTCCTCTTTTCCCTGGGTTGTGAATATGTCACAGCCCGTTTCCGTGATGAGAACCGTGTGTTCAAAGTGGGCGCTTAAGGATCCGTCAGCCGTGATGGTGGTCCACCCGTCAGCTAAGACGCGGACTTCCTTCCGCCCAAAATTGATCATGGGTTCGATCGCGATGGTCATTCCCGGTCGCAAGATAACGCCTCGCCCCGGGAGTCCGTAATTGGGGATTGCTGGGTCTTCGTGCAGATTTTTCCCGATGCCATGCCCGACAAATTCCCGGACAACACTGAATCCCAGACCTTCCGCGTACATTTGGATGGCGTGGGAGATATCAGACAGCCGGTTTCCCGCTTTTGCTTGTTTCAAGCCTTCAAACAGACTGGCTTTTGTGCCTTCCAACAAACGCCGGGTTTCTTCGGACACCTTGCCGCAACCATAACTCCAGGCGGAATCGCCATGGTAGCCCTTATAATTGGCTCCAATGTCGATTGACACGAGATCGCCTTCTTTTAAAATTTTCTTCTTGGAAGGTATTCCATGTATGACCTCTTCGTTGATGGAGATACAAGACGCGGCGGGAAATCCATTATAATTTTTGAACGAGGGAGTCGCACTCATTTTTCGGATGGCGGATTCAATGATGTCATCCAATTCGTGAGTCGATACGCCGGGTTTGATCCAAGGGAGGACCGCCTGATGAGCCTTGTAGACAATCAGTCCGGCTTGGCGCATCAGGAGGATCTCCCGTTCGGATTTAATGGTAATCATTATCAATCGCTTCCCAGTTTTTTGATTATCTCTTGGTACACACTCTCGGGATCTTGTTCGCCGTTGATCTCCCATAACAACCCTTGATTTTGGTAGTATTCCAAGAGCGGCCGGGTTTTTTCGTTATAGACGTCTAAGCGGATCTTGATCGCTGCTTCCTGATCGTCCGGTCGTTGGATCAGCGGGTGTTGGCATTTATCGCAAATGCCTTCCACTTGAGGTGGGTGGCTCACGATGTGATAGGTTTCCTGGCAATTCGTACAGACTCTTCTTCCCGCAAGGCGCGAGAGCAGCGTCTGATCGGATGCCCGGATTTGGATCACCCCGTCCAGTTTGAGTTTTAATTCTTGAAGCATCTCATCCAACATCACGGCTTGATCTTTGGTTCGGGGATACCCATCCAACAAAAACCCATGAGGATAATCTTTCGCCTGCAATGCTTTCTTCACGATCGCGTTGGTCAAGGGATCGGGAACCAGTTCGCCTTTTTGGACCAATGTCTTCACTTGACGGCCAAGCTCTGAATCCGATTGCATTTCCCGGCGAAAGATCTCTCCGGTCGAAATGTGTTTGATATTCAAGTTTTGAATCAACAGAGAGGCTTGGGTTCCTTTTCCCGATCCCGGTTTGCCCGTGATCAGAAGATTCCAAGTTTTCCCTTTACCGCATAAATCCGGCATAAGTCTTTTCCTGAGTGTCGGTTTCGATTTGCTTGGCTGTTTCCAAGGCGACACCAACGATAATGAGTAGCGATGTTCCTCCGATTTGAGCATACGAATGCCCTAAGATCATGGACGTGATGATCGGCAGACTGGCAATGACCACGAGGTAAAGGGCGCCGACGATCGTGACCCGAAACAAAGTTTTCGTGATGTAAGTCTCGGTTTCTAGTCCGGGACGAACTCCGGGGATGTAGGCGTTTTGCTTTTGCAAGTTTTCTGCCATTTGTTCCGGCTTGATCAGGATGAACGAATAGAAAAACGTGAAGATGAAGACCAAGACGATGTAGATGAAAAATCCAATCGGCTGATCATACGCAAAGATTTGCCCGAGCCAGTTTCTGGCGGAATTCGCCGCGGAAGAAGTTCCCCAGTTGATATAGCTGAAGATTGTATTGGGCAGCGAAAGCAAGATCGATGCGAAGATGACAGGAATCACATTGGCCGTGTTGAGCTTGATCGGCAAATTTGATTCCGATCGGCCGGTGAAACGCGATCCGGCTGGCCGGTTGGCGTATTGGATCGGAATCTTTCGAGCCGCTTCTTGCATGTAAGTGATCCCCACCAACACGATAATGAACATCAGAATGCTGACGGCGAAAAGTAAGTACCCATTCCATTCGCCTTGTCCAATGTAAACACCGGTGCCAAGCAATCCTTTCGGATCGGCAATGTAGTATTGCACTAAGGACGCAATCGTTCCCGGGAAGGAAATGATGATACCGCCGACGATCAGCATCGATGCCCCGTTGCCGATCCCCTTCAAGGTGATTTGATCGGCGAGCCACATCATGAGTGCCGTACCGCCGGTTAGGACGATGGCGATGTAAATATAGACGAGGAACCACAGATTGCGGGTTCCACCTTGGGTCGCCCAGTCCAACACACCGGATTCAAACAAAGATGTTTGTGAACTGTGGAACGCAAAGGTCATGGCGATCGCTTGAACAAATGCGAGCGCGATGGCTAAATACCGAGTAAGGCGGTTGATTTTCGCTTTCCCGATTTCCCCTTCTTCGCCCCATTCCTTCAATACCGGAATGATGTCCATTTGGAGTAGTTGCACAACGATTGAGGCCGTGATATATGGGCTGATTCCAAGGGCAATGATCGAATAGTTCCGAAGCGCGTCTCCGGAAATCGAGTTAACGATTCCGAGGAACCCGCTGTTTTCGAACAAACTGGTCAGCGATGACGCATCAATCAAAGGCATTGTCACGTAGGTAAGCAATTTGAAAACGAAGAAGATCAACAAGGTAAAGCCGATCCGCTTGAGGATGTCTTTATTCTTGAGTATTCTTTTTAACGTTTCCACCTAAATCACCTCGGTCTTGCCACCAGCAGCCGCAATTGCCTCCTCGGCCGAAGCAGAGAACTTGTGTGCTTTGACAGTCAGTCGTTTCTCCAGCTTACCGCTTCCCAGCACCTTTAAACCGGCTTTGAGATCGCTGATGCGTCCTTCATCCAGTAGACTTTCCGGCGTGATAACCGCGTCGTTGTCATATTGGTTGAGATCGCTTAAATTGATGATTGCGAATTCCTTACGAAAATAGTTTGTGAATCCCCGTTTTGGAAGGCGTTTGAAAAGCGGGGTTTGTCCGCCTTCAAAGCCTAAGCGAGTACCGCCACCTGTTCGGGAGTTTTGACCGTTATGGCCTCTACCGGCTGTTTTGCCGGTGCCGCTGCCGCTGCCACGACCCACTCTTTTCTTATAATGAGTGGCGCCCTCGACGGGTTTCAATTCATTGAGTTTCATCATGATGGCCTCCTATACCGATTCCACTTTCACCAGATGGGCCACGGTGTTGACCATGCCCCGAATGGCTTCGGAGTCTTCTTTCACGACGGATGAGTTGCGTTTGGTGAGCCCGAGAGCCCGAACGGTTTTGACCTGATTCGGTTTTCTGGCAACCAGTCCTTTTATCAAGGTTATTTTAATCTGTGCCATTATTTCAGCACCTCTTCTGCCGTCAACCCACGCATTTCAGCAACATCCTCGGTGCTTCTTGTGGACAATAGACCAGCCATCGTTGCGCGAACGATGTTGATCGGTGTTTTCGATCCCAGAGATTTGCTGAGAACATCTTCGATTCCTGCGAGTTCCAAAACGGCACGAACCGCACCGCCGGCGATCACACCGGTTCCAGGAACGGCGGGACGTAGGAAAACCTTCGCGGCACCATAAGTTCCGGTGACGGTATGATAAATGGTTGTTTTGTTAATCGGAATGTTGACTATGTTTTTCTTTGCGTCTTCAATGGCTTTTTTGATGGCATCGGGCACTTCGCTCGCTTTTCCGGTTCCAAAACCGACTTTGCCTTTGCGGTCGCCGACGACGACGATTGCCGAAAAACTGAAGCGACGTCCACCTTTTACGACCTTCGTGACACGGCCGATATTGACAACGCGTTCTTCGTAGAGTTTTTCTTCTTTTTTCCTTGGAGCACCGTGTGGCGCCCGAGACGGTCTTTTTTCTCTGCCGCCTCTTTCTTTATTCTCTTGCATCAGGCATCCTCCTTCTTAGAACTCGAGTCCGGCTGCGCGAGCAGCTTCGGCGAGCGCTTTGACCCGGCCATGATATAAAAATCCACCCCGGTCAAAGACCACGTTCTTGATTCCCTTTTCCAAAGCTTTCTCCGCAATCAGCTTGCCAACCAACTTAGCTCCCTCCACATTGCCGCCGGATGCACCGGAAATTTCCCGGCTGGAAGCGGCTACGAGGGTATTGCCGGCGAGATCATCAATGATCTGGCAATAGATGGCTTTATTAGAACGAAAAATGCTCAAGCGGGGTCTGGAGGGAGTTCCGCTGATGGCAATACGGATTCGAAAATGCCGTTTTTGCCGTTGCGCGACTTTATTTACTGGTTTAAACATATCTATTCACCTCGCCCACCTTACTTGGCAGTCTTTCCTTCTTTATGACGTACCTTTTCGCCACGATAGCGGATTCCTTTACCCTGATAGGGTTCGGGAGCGCGAACCTTGCGAACGACAGCCGCAAATTCACCGACTGCCTGTTTGTCGATTCCCTTGATATGGATTTCGGTATTGCTGGGAATCTCCACGCTAATGCCTTCTGGCAAAGCGAGTTCCACCGGATTGGAATATCCGACGTTCAACATCAATTTTTTGGCATCTTTCATTGCTGCCCGGTAACCCACACCCTTGATGTCCAATATCTTCGTGTAACCGGCGGTTACACCTTTGACCATATTGTTGATTAGCGCCCGCGTCGTCCCGTGTAAGGCACGATGCTTGAGCGAATCCGATGGCCGGGTTACAGAAATCTCATTATGTTCGGCAGCAATGGTCATCTCGGAATGAAATGTAAATTCCAAGGATCCCTTTGGGCCTTTGACAACGACATGATTGTTTGGATCGATATCGATTTGGACGCCTTCAGGGATGGCAATTGCCAGCCTACCAACACGACTCATAGTTTCTTGCACCTCCATTGTTTGTTTTCATGCGTAGTTACCAGATGTAAGCCAATACTTCGCCGCCGACTTGCCGTTTTCTGGCTTCCCGATCGGTCATAATTCCTTGAGAAGTGGAAACGATGGCAATGCCGAGTCCATTCAGGACGCGGGGCAGATCATCGGTCTTGGCATATACTCTCAGCCCAGGCTTGGAGATTTTCTTCAAACCTCTCACGGCTCTTTCTTCATTGAGCAAATATTTCAGGGTCACCCGAAGGACGCCCTGAATGCCGGAAGCCACCAATGTGTAATCGGTGATATAGCCTTCGGCCTTTAATAAGGACAGAATTTCCGCTTTCAGTTTGGAAGCGGGGATGTCCACAGTTTTATGTTTCATTTGATTGGCATTACGGATTCTTGTCAGCATATCCGCAATTGGATCGGTCATGACCATACTAATGTGCCTCCTTCCTCGATACGACAGAATTGAGTGTACTCATAATCAATTACCAGCTTGCCTTTTTGACGCCGGGAATCTGTCCCTTGTACGCAAGTTCGCGGAAGCAGACGCGGCAAAGCTTGAATTTGCGATAAACGGCATGGGGACGACCGCAGCGTTCACATCTCGTATAATTACGAACAGGAAATTT
>JAAYZB010000155.1 GCA_012515085.1 Acholeplasmataceae bacterium | reverse complement strand
GTGGGGAGTGCCTGGCGAATTCGATTGTCATCGGCAATCGTCCCATCGTCAGCGAGCGGCACGTTGAAATCCACTCGCAACAGGACTTTTTTACCGGTCACATTCAAATCTTCCAGTGTTTTCTTTTTCATGAGTTATCCTCCGGAGATAATGCATATTTAACAAACACATTATACTATTTAATCCGGGATAATTCCACCATAAAACCATGCGAACCTCCGCATGAAAACATTTTCTTAATTTTATCGATCCGATTTTTGACGATATTGTTCCACGATTCGCGCTTTTCTTAACAACTCACAAATCGAAGAGAATCCACCAACATCGAGAAAGTGGTTTCTGTTAAAGGTCAATCGGGTTTTTTGATTTTTTAGCTTCTGAATGGATTTGATAGAGTAAATATTGATGAGCAGGGCTTTTTCCGAACGGATCCCCAGTACTTGCATCAGCAACAGGTCTCTTCCCAAATAAATCGGACACTTCGCTTTGAACCCAAAAAGCTTTTTAACTGCCGTTATTCGACCTTCAAGACTTGATAGTCGCTCATTGGCAAGTTGTTCAATAACAAAATGCAAGGCTTTATCCATCACGACTTGTTTGTCGCTTGATACAATCAATACTTGATTATCCGCAGTTTTTCTGATGTAATCGATCATACAATCACCCGTTTCACTATATCATATCTTGGAACAGATTCAATTTGAAAAAATCAATCAAATTAATCTCATTCAAACGCTTTTCATCATAAAAAATCCGAGTGGATGAGCCCCACTCGGATTGTCAAATTTTTGTTGTTATTAGGATTCTATGACTTTTTTCTGATAGTCTCTTGTCAATCGGAGTTCATTTTCCGGATCAAAGAAATGACACTTGTTCATGTTGAAGGCCATTTCCAAAGTATCGCCGATATGAACATCGCTGCGGGCATTGACTTTCGCAATGATCGCGGTATTTCCGATTGTGATATGGATATTGGTCTCTGCCCCCAAAAGCTCCGCGACATCGACCAGCAGTTTCGCTTTCGAGTCCTTGTAGGTTTCGAGTGCCACCAGTTCATCGTGAAGGTCTTCCGGACGAATGCCCAAGATGATCGGACGTTCAATGAAATCCTTATCCTTCAAGATTGCTATCTTGGGTTCAGGAACTTTGAGTTTCAAATGTTCACAATAGAAATACCCATCCGCCTTGACTTCTCCTTGAAGGAAGTTCATCGCTGGAGTTCCGATGAAGCCGCCGACAAACATGTTATTGGGATTGTCGTAGATATCTTTTGGAGCGCCGATTTGTTGGATATAGCCGTCTTTCATAACGACGATTCTCGTCGCCATGGTCATGGCTTCGATCTGGTCATGGGTCACATAGATCGTCGTGGTATTCAGCCGTTCATGCAATTTGATCAATTCCGCTCTCATCGCCACCCGAAGTTTGGCATCCAGGTTGGATAGGGGTTCATCCATCAAGAATACTTTCGCGTCACGGACGATTGCCCGACCCAAAGCAACCCGTTGTCTTTGCCCGCCGGACAGCGCTTTGGGCTTCCGGTCCAGATAGCCTTGCAGGCCGAGGATGTCGGCTGCGTTTTTGACTCGGCGTTCAATCTCGTCTTTTGGCATTTTCCGTAGTTTCAAGCCAAACGCCATGTTGTCGTAAACGGACATGTGGGGATAGAGTGCATAGGATTGGAACACCATTGCGATGTTCCGATCTTTCGGAGCGACATCGTTCACGAGCACGTCATCGATGTATAACTCTCCTCTGGTGATTTCTTCTAGTCCTGCCACCATGCGGAGCGTCGTGGACTTTCCGCAGCCGGAAGGCCCAACCAAAACCAGAAATTCTTTGTCCTTCACTTCTAATGAAAAATCAAATACCGCTTGGACGCCGTTGTCATATACTTTGTCCAGCGACCGAAAAGATAATGTTGCCATTCAACTTCCTCCTTTGATCACTTGTTATTATCGCTTTCATTATACCCCCCAACCATTTCATTCCCTATGGGCAAAGTGCACAAATCAACTATGAAACAAAAGATAAAGCACGTAAGAACCATAGAAATGGCGGATATCCAACCCCGACTTGCGGATAAACAAATCGAGGCGATAGTTCAAGGTGTTTCGGTGCATGAACAGCGCTTTGGCGGCTTGCGACGCATTATGATCAAAATGGATGAATCCCAAGACCGAGGAGAGCACATCGACGCCACATAAGTTCTCGAAATAATGTTTGAGCCATTGTTTCGCAGGCTGGAGTTGAGACAGACTCACTTTTTCAATGAATTGCTCAAAATAATAGATTCCTGGAGAGAGTTTCATCAGCACCGGCACAATGATTGTTTCGGGAATGACGAGTGTCCGGGGTTTTACAAATGCCGAAAAATCTTGAAAAACCTCTTCCAAGCACTTCTCACGAATATGGGCGATATCGAGTGTTTTTTCTTCTGATTCCGAGGCGATCGCCAAATAGCCCGATCGTTGTCGAATCCGGATCTGGCCGTAGGCTTTGAGAAACAATTCAAGTGATTCTGGATCGGATCCCTTGGCAACCAACCAGATTTCCTCCGGTCGCCCATCTAGTATATTTTGATTTTCTTTTCTGAAAGCGAGGGGTTCTGTCATGAAGTTTCTCCTTCATAAAACAGCAAAACAATTGCTGTTGATCCAGACTGTTTTTCCTATTTTCGTGACTCATTATAACAAAATTTTCGGCTTCTGGAAAGGTGAAGAAAAAAAGAACCGCCGTTTTCGCCGGTTCTTTGTGCATTTAAACTCATTAGGCTTTGATAAACTGATTGACATCCAAGACAAAAATCGTCGCGCCGCCGACTTGTACTTCGACTGGTGTCGAAGAAAAAATTCCAAATTCGCTTGAAATTGCGTTGGGCACCAACTTGGTCCGTCTTCGGGACGTCTCGCTAATCAATTGGATGCATTTGTCGAGCTGTTCGTCTTGAACACCGACGATGATGGTGGTGTTGCCACTCATCAAAAATCCTCCGGTGGTCGCCAATTTGGTGACGAAGAAGTTGTCTCGAATCAACGTCTTGATGACTTTGCTCGCATCCTCATTGGATACGATCGCCATTACCAGCTTCATGACTGAACACCGCCTTTTTGTTTATTTTATCATACCAGCAGACAAAAAGAAAGACGTACCACAGAAAAAAGCATGATAAAAATGCCAAAATCAGCCAATAGACCCTGTCATTTCCAGTTTGATCAATTGATTGAGCTCCACCGCATATTCCATTGGCAGTTCCCTTGCGAAAGGTTCAATGAAGCCCATGACGATCATTTCGGTGGCTTCGGCTTCCGTAAGCCCCCGACTCATGAGATAGAAAAGTTGTTCTTCGCTGACTTTCGAGACAGTCGCTTCGTGCTCGATTTGACCCCGAAAATTCTTGACGATATTGGTCGGAAGCGTATCCGAGGAGGACTCGCGGTCGATCAGAATCGTATCGCACTCGACTTTACTGCGGGAGCCTTCCGCTTCTTTTGACTGGCTGACCAATCCACGGTAGTTGACTTTTCCCCCGCGAGTTGCGATTGATTTGGAAATGATCGTACTCGCCGTATGTTTTCCGAGATGAATCATTTTGGCGCCGGTATCCTGATACTGCCCCTTTGAGGCAAAGGCAATTGAAATCGTCGTTCCCTTGGCATAATCGCCCTTCAAAATACAGGTCGGATACTTCATATTGAGCCCAGATCCAATGTTGCCATCGATCCACTCCATATGTCCATGCGTTTCCACAATGGCGCGTTTGGTGACGAGATTGATAATGTTGTTCGACCAGTTTTGAATCGTTGAATATCGACAATAAGCCTTGTTTTTGACAAATATTTCCACCACGGCCGCATGCAACGAATCCTTTGAATAAATCGGGGCGGTGCAGCCCTCGACATAATTGAGCGATGCCTCATCATCCACGATGATCAAGGTGCGCTCAAACTGACCCATGCGCTCGGTATTGATCCGAAAATACGATTGAAGTGGCTTGTCGATCGACACTCCTTTGGGCACGTAGATAAACGATCCGCCGCTCCATGTGGCAGTATTGAGCGCTGCATATTTGTTGTCCATATAGCTGACAGCTTTACCAAAATACTCCCGAAACAAATCAGGATAAGCTTTCAGGGCGCTGTCGGTATCCAAAAAGATGACACCTTGATCTTCCAGTTCGGTGATTGTCTGATGATAGATCGCTTCCGATTCGAACTGGCTGGTGACACCCGAAAGATACTTCTGTTCGGCTTCGGGAATTCCCAACGCTTCGAACGTGTCCTTGATGGCTTTTGGGACATTTTCCCAGTCCCTTGATACGTGGTCCGAAGAGCGGATAAAGTAAATGATGTCAGAAAAATCGATAAAGGAGAGATCCGGCCCCCAGTCAGGATTTTTCAGCCGACAAAACGCCTGATAGGCTTTCAGGCGATTTTCCAGCATCCATTCCGGCTCTTGTTTGAGCCCGGATATTTGGCGAATGATATCTTCCGAAAGCCCACGAGGTGTTTGAACCACCACGTCGGAGTCGGTATGAAATCCATATTTGTAATCGCTGATGATCTCAGCGGCACGTTGTTTTTTCGTCATTGTTTTTCATCCTCGTCGAAAACGGTCTTGAGAAAGGCTTGCCAGGCGATGGAAGCGCATTTGATTCGGGCTGGAAACACCTTGACACCGGAAAACACTTCAGCTTCTTCCAAATCGATCGACTCATCAAACGCTTCGTTACGGATCATCTTCAAGTAATTGTCCGCAACCTTCTTGGCGTCGCTTGTTTCCTTGCCAATGGCGATTTCCGTGAGCACCGACGCGGACGCGAGACAAATACTGCAGCCCACCCCTTCAAACCGGCAATCGACGATTTGGTGATTCTCCACTTTGGATTGGATGGTGATATCATCGCCACAGCTTGGGTTCTTGATTCGATGAGTCTTATAAGTCGCATCGTTCAAAAGCCCCTTGTTTCGGGGATGTTTGAAATGTTCTAAGATAACCGCTTTATATAAGTTGTCGAGTTCTGCCATGATTATTCACCTCAAAATCCTTTTCGGCGGAAGTACGTGATGGTCGCTCGGGTCACTTCCAGAAAACGTTCGACATCCGCCTTGTTGTTATAAAGATAAAAGGACGCTCGCAAACAACCATTGATTCCAAAAAAACGCGATACCAATTCGGCGCAATGATAACCAGAGCGGAGTGCGATTTGTTGGTCTGCATAAAAGGTCACCGCATCGTGTGGGGGAATCCCCTTAAGATTGAAGGCGATGATTCCCCCTTCAGTCTTCGGGTTATAGAGGATGACGTCC
>JAAYZB010000154.1 GCA_012515085.1 Acholeplasmataceae bacterium | reverse complement strand
TTTGGCGATCGATTTGGCGTCATACTCCGCGAGATCTCCAAAGCATATGAAGAGGTCATTCGCGGGAAGCTGTCAGAATTGTCCACTTTGGCCGATTGGAAAGGCGAATTGGTCGTGGTGGTCGCGGGAACCCTTCCCGAAAAAGTGGATTTTTCGGGATCACTGGTAGAACAAGTCGATTATTTTATCAACGAAAGATATTCAAAAACCAGCGCGATGAAGAAAGTGACCGAAATGACCGGGATTCCCAAAAACGAAATCTATCGAGAGTACTTGGATAAAACGAAGAAACAATGATATAATAAGCATCATTAAAAAGGAGTGATCTCCATGCGCTTTGCCTGTTTGATCAGTGATAACTTTGAAGATATCGAAGCTCTCGGAACCGTTGCGTTGTTACGTCGTGCCGACATCCGCGTGGATTTGGTCAGCGTTCAAAACGAACCGATAGTGACCGGCTTTTATCAAACGGCCGTGCAAGCGAACAAACTCATGAAACACTTAAAGACAGAAGATTATGACGGCGTGTTCATTCCGGGAGGCAAACACGCTTGGACTTTAAGGGAAGATATAAGTGTCTTGAAGGTTGTCCGTGAATTCTACGAAAAAGACAAATGGGTCATGGCCATCTGTGCCGCGCCAATCGTGTTGGCGGCTGCCGGCATCATGGCCGGGAAGCATTATGTCAGTTATCCTGGGACCGAACAAGCGATTGAGGGCGGCATCTATGAACAGAAAATGACCGTCACCGATGGCAAGATCATAACCGCAATCGGTGTCGGAGCCGTCTTGGATCTCGCCTTGGAAATCATCGAACAGGTTTTGGGAAAAGAACGACGCGATCGGATTCAAAAGAATATTCGATACAAAGCCTTTGAAACGGAGAAATGACATGATGAAAACATTTTACATCACCACCCCTATTTACTATCCCAGCGCGAAGTTGCATATCGGTTCGGCCTATACCACGGTGCTGTGCGATACCTTGAAACGCTACAAGTCGCTAAAAGGCTATGATACGAGGTTTCTGACCGGCATGGATGAACATGGCCAGAAAATCGAAGAAGCCGCGAAAGCGAACAAAAAGACACCCAAAGAGCACGTGGATTATATCAGCAAGCTCACGCAGGAATTGTGGGCGCTTTTAAAGATTGATAACGACGATTTTATCCGCACGACCGAACCTCGCCATGAAGCAATCATCGCCAGGATTTTCGAACAATTGAAAGCGAAAGGCGACATTTATCTCGGCGAATATATCGGACACTATTGCATTCACGACGAAGCGTTCTTTACTCCGACGCAGCTTTTGCCGGGAGAACTCTGTCCCGATTGCGGACGCAAGACGGAACTGGTCAAGGAAGAAACGTATTTTTTCCGTTTGTCCCGCTATCAAGATCGCTTATTGCAATATATTGAGGATCATCCCGACTTCATCGTTCCGGAAACCCGAAAGAATGAAGTCGTGCAATTCATCAAAAGCAATTTGACCGACATCAGCGTGTCCCGGACGGCTTTTTCTTGGGGAATCCCCGTCAAAAGCGATCCCAAGCACGTGATTTATGTCTGGATCGATGCGCTATTCAACTATATCAGCGCTTTGGGATTTCAAGCCGATGACGATCATCTCTATCAAAAATATTGGGTGAAAGGCGACGAGATCGTTCACGTGATCGGAAAAGACATTCTCCGTTTCCATGCCGTCTATTGGCCGGCGTTTCTGATGGCACTCGATCTGCCGATTCGTTTCCGCCTGTTTGTCCATGGCTGGTATTTGATGAAAGACGGCAAAATGTCCAAATCCAAGGGCAACGTCGTCTATCCGGAAATGCTCGTCAACCGTTTCGGCTTGGATTCGTTCCGCTATTTTATCATCAAGGAATTACCTTATGGCAATGACGGTTTGTTTACGCCGGAAGACTATGTGATGCGGATCAACACCGACCTGGTCAACGATTATGGCAATTTGCTCAGCCGTTCGATCACAATGGCCAATAAATATTTAGCCGGAACCATCAATGAGCGCTCGCACGAAATGCCAGAGCGCGTCTTTGAGGCGGAACTCGAAGAATTGAGCCGAGAAGTCCTCACCAACTATTCTCGAAATATGGATGAATTCAAATTGACGAACGCGCTCTTCGACATTTCCCGACTCATCGCCCGAACCAATAAACTGATTGATGAAACCCTACCTTGGGATCTGGCCAAGAAACCGGAGAATCGCGAGGTGTTGGAATCCGTCATTTATCATTTGTTGGAAGCGCTCCGGATCGCAACGATCCTGTATCGTCCGTTCTTGATCGACACACCGCAGAAAGTGTTTGAGATGCTGGGGGTCGAACCGACAGACATCGGATTTGATTCGGCAATTTTTGGACAAAAAAAGAATTACCATGTGAGTGCCAAACCGACCCATCTGTTTCCGCGGCTCGACATGGAAAAAGAAGTGGCGGCGATTCGTGAATGGATGAATCCATCGGTGCCTGAAGCAACGATTACCGAAAACCCTCTGATCGATATAGAGTCGTTTTCCTTGATCGATATTCGGGTCGGAACCGTTCGCGAATGCACCACTCATAAAAACGCCAAGAAACTCTTGGTCTGTCAAATTGATACGGGCGACAAGGTAAGGCAAGTGGTTTCCGGCATTGCCGAGCATTATCAACCGGAAAATTTGATTGGACGGAAACTGCTCGTCATCGTCAACCTCGAACCGATCAAGCTACGGGGCGAATTAAGCGAGGGTATGATATTATGCGGCGAAAACGCTGATAAAGAACTGATCGTCATCGAAGCGGATGGACGGTTGAATCCGGGGGATAAAGTCAAATAGATATGAAAAATCTTCTCAAACTGGTGGATTGGAAGAAAGAGGCCAGAAGCATTTTTTGGGTCATAATCGGCACGGTGATCGCCGGGCTTGGCATCTTGTTTTTTATTGACCCCAGCAAGTTATATACCGGAGGCATCACTGGACTTTCTCAGCTCATCATCAATGTCGTGGAACTTTTGACAACAAATGATCTGGTGATCAATTTGGGTCTTTTATCATTTATCTTGCAAATCCCCTTATTGGTATTTGCATATTTCAAACTGCGAAAGCGTTTTGTCATCTATACGATTTTATCGGTCATTATCTTTTCCATCATTCTGTCATTTTCGGTTGAAACCCCCATTATGGGGAATGATGTTTTGACGAACGCGCTCATTGGCGGAATCTTGGGCGGACTTGGAAATGGGCTCATTCACAAGGTGGGTGCTTCCGGCGGTGGCACATCGATTCCGTTTCAGTACTGGTCGATCAAAACCGGCAAATCGGTTGGGTTCTATCAGATCATTTTTCATGGGGCGCTGATTTTGGCTGCTGGAGCCATCTTCGGCTTGGATATTGCCATCTATACGATTATCTCCCAGTTGATATCTTCCGTCGTTCTCGACAAGATTTTCACCGGATACAACTTGATGAAATTGGAAATCATCACGACTTCCGGACGCGAGATGGCCGATCAACTCAAGATGCTCCCGCACGGAGTCACGATGATGAACGCGGTCGGGGCCTACACCTATCAAGCAAAAACCGTTCTCACCGCGGTGATCTCGGTGCACGAGATCCAGAAGTATTTGGCTTTGATTCGCCAGATCGATCCTTCTGCGTTTGTGGTCATGACCGGGGTCTCCAACATCATGGGAAAGTTCACCAAGAAGATCATCAATTGAAAGCGATATTTGTTGACTAACCGGGATGTGAATGGTATTATTATAAAGGTACATTTTTGTTTTTAAAACCCCCACAAGCTCCCTAATGACTATTAAGGAGGAAACAAAATGAAAACCTACATGGCAAATGAAACGACCGTCGAACGCAAATGGTTTGTGGTCGATGCTGCTGGAATCAAATTAGGCCGCCTGGCTACCGAGGTTGCGACACTCCTTCACGGCAAACACAAGCCCACCTTTACACCACACGTGGATTGCGGGGATTATGTGATTGTTGTGAATGCCAGTAAAATCGAACTCACGGGCAACAAATGGGATGATAAACTCTATCACACCCATTCCAATTACCCCTCGGGTTTGAAAACCAAAACCGCGAAAGTCATGATGGCGGAAAAACCGACTCGCATGGTCGAGTTGGCGATCAAAGGGATGTTGCCGAAAAGCAAATTAGGCAACCAGATGTACAGAAAGTTATTCGTATACGCAGGACCGGAACACCACCACTCGGCACAACAACCGACCGTTCTGGAAATCAAGGGTTAGGAGGAGAGTGTGAAGATGGCCAAATCAGTCATGTATCGCGGTACGGGCAGACGGAAATCCGCTGTTGCTCGGGTCATTCTAAGACCGGGCAAAGGCAACTTTCTCGTCAACAATCGTCCATTTACCGACTACATTCCTTCCCCGCTCGCACGTCTCGACGTGCAACAGCCCCTGGTTCTCACCGCCAACGAAAATACATTTGACATCGCTGTCAACGTCTATGGCGGCGGTTTGATTGGACAGGCCGGAGCGATCCGCCTGGGAATCACCCGCGCCCTGCTCGAAGTTAATCCCGAATATCGCAAAATTTTAAAACCAGCTGGCATGATCACCCGAGATCCCCGGATCAAAGAACGCAAGAAGTACGGTTTGAAAGGCGCTCGTAGAGCACCGCAATTCAGCAAACGTTAACCCATGTAAAACCAAAGAAACGTCGGACTCCACACCCGGCGTTTTTTTTTCGCGAAAAATCAGACCAACGCTTCCCCCTTTTAAAATAAAGATGGTACAATAATAATTAGAGGTGATAATTATGTGTTTTTTTCGTAAAAAGAAAAAGCAACTTGAATCCGTAAGGGAAACCAAATCAGTTCCCTATCAGACAATCGATGCGACAAAAGCGGAACCAGTGATGCCCATCAAGCCCGCGCCAGAGCCCGAGAAAACACCGGAGCCCGTCGCAAAGGCGACACCGAAGCCAGAACCCATACCAGAGCCAAAAACTGTTTCTGAGGCGAAAACAGCGCCAAAAAAGCCAACGGAGAAACCAACAAACAACGAGACCCGCTATCAAGGAAAGTACGAAGTGTTCCCCGAAGCCGGGCTTTACAAGTACCGTCTGAAAGCATCAAACGGGGAAATTCTGATTGTGAGTCAGGGGTATACCACCAAATCCGGTGCCTTATCCGGAATTGACACGTTGAAGAAAAATGTCGTGAGTGGTAAACAAGAAATCTATACCGATAAAAGCAATTTCAGTCAGTTTCGGCTCATGACCTCCACTGGATCGCGACTCGTCGCAGCGGGCGAATTCTATGATTCGGAAAAAAGTGCGCAATCCGCTTACGAATCCGTGCAGAAATTTGCGATGACGGACAGAATCAGCGAATTGAATCAATTGCCCAAGGAAGAATCTCGGGAAGAAGTGGTGTCTTTAAAACCGGTCGATGAGAATCCGAACGGGAAATACGAAGTGGTTATGGAGAACAAGCAATGGTTCTTCCTGTTAAAGGCATCAAATGGCGAAGTCTTGATGGAAAGCCAAGGGTATTCCTCCAAATCCGGAGCTTATTCGGGGCTTGAAAACGTCAAAAAGGCATTGGAAGCCGAAACTTTCCGAGTGTCAAGAGACAAACAGGATCGTTATATGTTTATTCTCTATGCCAGCAATAATCAAGCGTTGATCACAGGCCACACGTATCCATCAAAAGAAAACTGCTTGGCAGCGGTGGATTCGGTTCGGCGGTTTGGATTGAAAGCAAAAGTCGTTGAGTTGTAGAAAAAGAGGCAATCAGGTGAGAAGAAACACCCGGAGAGGACAATTCTCTCCGGGCTTTTATCGCAAATTTCACGAGAATGTTGTATAATATTCATGAGAGGATTCTCTGGTGGAGGCAAAGAATGAAACGAATATTTTTGGTGGTCGCCTTGGCGATTGTCGGGTTGTTCGTCTACACGGTCTCGCTGGCACAATATATCAGTTTGTCGTTTTTGTTCGACTTATTGCCAAATTATTGGGTGTTTTATGTCATCATTGTTTTTTTATGGCTGCTGGCGCTGGTAATCGCACTTCGGGTCGTTCTCAAACCGACGTTCGCCTATAAGAAAACTTATTGGTTGCTTATCATTTTATTAAACCCGATTTTGGGCATTCTCTTATATTATATTTTTGCCCGCGACTTCGTGACGCGCAAATTTTATAAAACCAGACCTTTGATTGCCCATCGGGCGTTCCTCGGATTGGAAGAAACGACATCGGTCGATTTCGATCGCTCAGCATATGGCGATATCTTCCGCTTTATTCGGGAAGTGACGGGACGAGCGATCTATGAAAATGACACCCATGTGGAGATCTTGAATAACGGAGATCAGTTCTTCCCAAGGCTGATAGAGGAACTGAAAAGAGCCAAATCGTATATATTTATGGAGTTTTATATCATCAAAACGGATGAGATTGGCCGCCAGGTGTTGGATGTGTTGAAAGAAAAAGCGGAAGCGGGGTTGGACGTTCATTTGATTTACGATCATTTTGGCAGCAATCGCCATCTGGACCGGAAGTATCTTTCTCTCCTAAAAAAAAGCGGAGTCAAAATTGGTGTATTTGATCCGCAAACACTCTCGGTTTTTAACAGCAACGTGAATTTTCGCAACCACCGGAAAGCGATCGTGATCGATGGGAACAGCGGATTTGTCGGAGGAATGAACCTCGCTGACGAATACAACCATAAATCTCGCAAATTCGGATTTTGGCGGGATACGCATGTGGCGATTTCCGGTAACGGAGTCACCGCGATCCAAAACATATTTGTCAAAGATTGGTATTATATCACCGGCGAAGTGCTCGATATGCCGATGGATAAGACGGTTTGTGATTTCAACGGATTATTCAGCGTGATCGAGTCTGGGCCCGATTTCGAAGATGGATTGATTCGCGATTGTTATTTACGAATGATTCAGACAGCCAAAAAAAGCATCCGGATCGTGACACCCTATCTTATCATTGAACCGGAACTGCTCTCGATGTTACAAATCGCTTCCAAGAGTGGGGTTGAGATCAGCTTGCTGGTCCCGGGAAAAAGTGACTATGCGGTAGTCGGGTACGCGACCCGATCATATTACGAGCCTCTGTTGCGGATGGGGGCTAGGATCTACGAATATAAAAACCATTTTGTCCATTCCAAGATACTCTTGATCGATGATGCGTTGGCTTCGGTGGGAACGGTCAATTTCGACCCCCGAAGTTTTCATCTGAATTTTGAACTCACGGCCATCTTTGAGAATCCCGCTGTCAAGCTGCTGGCCGATAGTTTCCAGCGCGACCTGATGGTCTCTGAAGAGATTGTTCTGGAGAAATGGGAGAAACGCGGTATCTTTCGCAAATTGATTCAAGGATTGTTCAATTTGTTCAGTCCCATCTTCTAATAAATGAGGTGTTTTGCATGTCATTACCAGAAATATTTGGCTTGATTTCGATTATCCTACTCGTTTTTGTGAGCACGCTTGCGCTCATTATTTTGTTTCGCAAACCGTCTGATGGTGTCCAATCGGATTTTCGTTCGGTGACCGAACCCATTGGTAAACAGGTCGATGAGTTAAAAGACAATCTGACGAAAACAATGTATGAGTCAATGATGGATTTTAATGATAAAATCAACAAGCAGATGGTCGATTCCACCGACAAGTCGGCGCAGAACATCACGGAATTTCGGCTGAACGTGAACAATGAATTGACGAAGTTTCAAGAAAAGATCAACGCCAAACTCTCCTCTGATTTTAAGAGCTTGACCGATGAGATCAATCAGAAAATGGGCGCCATCAACGAAAAGGTCGAAGATCGGCTTTCCAAAGGATTTCGCGATACCAACGAAACCTTTTTGCAGATTGCCAAGCGGGTCGAAGTGATCGATGAAGCACAGAAAAAAATCGAGAGTTTATCGACCGAAATGGTCAGCCTGCAAAATATCCTTGCCAACAACCAAGCCCGAGGGTCGTTTGGTGAGTATCAATTAAACCAACTGCTCTACAGCGTCTTTGGCGATAACAACCGTCTTTATCAAACGCAATATACGATTCGGGAAGGCAAAGGGAAACGCGAAGCTGTTCGGGCGGATGCCGTCGTGTTCATGCCGCGGCCGATCCAAATGATTGCCATCGATTCCAAATTTCCTTTTTCCTCTTATTCCAAACTCTTTGACAACAAAGAGTTGACAAAAGAAGAGGAAGAGAAGTTGATTCAGTCTTTTGGCCAAGAAGTCAAAAAACACATCACTGATATTGCCCACAAATATATCGTCACCGGCAAAACCGCGGAGTATGCGCTGATGTTTGTCGCAAGTGACGGGATCTTGGCACTTCTGCATTCAAAGTGTCCCTCCATCATCGAGTATGCCCGGGAAAAAGCCGTGACCATCGTTTCTCCCACAACGTTGATTCCCTTGCTTTCGAGCTTCCGAACGATCACTATCGATGTCGAACGATCCAAATACGCACAGAAGATCAACGAGCAACTGCAGCTGTTAAGCAAGGATTTCCGACTGTTTTCCAACGAATGGGGAAAGTTAAATTCCAACATTGATTCGCTGAAAAAATCCGGAGACAAAGTCAACTACCGCGTCCAACAGATCACGACAAAGTTTGATAGTATCGAGCAGGTCGAACTGACCGATTCGGAACCCAAAACGCCGGTTCTTGAAATAGAAACAGAAGAAGATTCTCTGGACGTTGATCAAGATTGATCGAGCAAGACGGAAAATCGCCCAATAAATATAACTTGCATTTTTAGCCAAATCCATGTATAATGTTTTTAGTATCAAAAATAAGTTAAGGAGAAACAAATGAACGGCACGGTAAAATGGTTTAACGCAGAAAAGGGTTATGGATTTATCACTGATGAAAATGGCAAAGATATTTTCGCACATTACTCAGCGATCCAAGGCGAAGGCTACAAGGCTCTTGAAAATGGTCAAGCAGTCAGCTTCGATGTTGTCGAGGGAGCCAGAGGCCCGCAAGCTGCAAATATAGTTAAATTGTAATAATTCAACTGTACAGCTAAACCAAAAAAGAGCTCCTGCGGGAGCTCTTTT
>JAAYZB010000153.1 GCA_012515085.1 Acholeplasmataceae bacterium | reverse complement strand
TTGGGGAACTATACGGTTTCTTTTTCGGTTGCCGATGCCAGCAATAACCAAAACGAGCTCACAGTGAATGTGACGGTTGTGGATGTGGTCAAACCGGTGTTCTCCCCAATTGGCATCGTCAAAGCGGTATTTCCGAACACCTTTACGGATCAGGATTTACTTGGAATGATGCAAGCGAGCGACAACTATGATGGATCAATCAGCCAAGCCATTGTGATTGAAACCAATCACTATAGTGCTTCAAGTCAGATCGTAGGGCAATATGAGGTGCTTTTTTCGGTCACAGATTCCAGCGATAACCAAGCTGCTTATACGATGACGATTCAAGTGGTCGATGAAGAAGCCCCCGTTCTCTCGGGAATTGAAACGATCCTGATTGGCTATGACCAGCTTGTGACCCCCGACGAGGTTCGCTCGCAACTTTCGGTGATCGATAATTACGATTCTGTCTTTCCACCGGCGATTGAATTGGTATCTGATACTTATACCACAAGCCACAGCACGCTCGGATTCTATCAAATGGTGTTTGAATCGTGCGACTCGAGCGATAATCGATCGACAAAAACCGTCTTCATTCAAGTGGTCGATCAAATCGCGCCAGTCGTGTATTATGATTTGGCCGTGATCCAAGTCTATCAAGACCGGGTGCTGACGCTTCAGGAGATCACCACGCTTTTGACTTATTCTAAGGAAATCGCTCCCAATGAGAACTATCAAGTTCATGTGGACTATGACTCATACTCCCCTCATGCGGGCACTCCCGGAGTATACCATTTGTCACTTCGATTCGAGGATAAGGAAGGGAAGCTGTTTCAAAAAGAGTTGGAAATCCAGGTTGCTGAAAAAGACGAGACGTGGATTGAAACACCGGATATCACACCGCAACCGGCATCGCCTGGGTTTTTTCAAACAAACAGTCCGATGATATTTTGGGCTATGGGGGCGCTTCTTGCCGGGTCGAACGGACTCTGGTGGATGATCCTTAAAAAAAAGAAATGATGACGCTTCTTGGATGCTCCAGTGCTCTGGAGCTTTTTTGTCATATTTTCTTTAAATAAATATCGAAAGACAACGCAGAAATCTCTCTTGATTGGTTGACAGGCGCTTTTAAATAACATAAGATACTAACCAGATACACTCTTTTAATACACGAAAAGAGGTAAGGAAGTGAATCGATGAACGCCTATCAAGAAACACCCAAAGCAGTATTGGATCGCCTGCAAACTGACCACAAAAAAGGACTGAGTTCTGAGGAAGTCCTCGTTAGGCAAGCCCGAGACGGAAAAAACGAATTAAGAGAGAAAAAAAAGAAAACGTGGTTCCAGATGTTTCTGGATCAATTTCGCGATTTTTTGGTCATCATTTTACTCATTGCGGCAGTCATCTCCATTGTCACCGGCATCATTGGGGATGAAGGGTTGGTCGATGGACTCATCATTTTAGCAATCGTATTGTTAAATGCTTTTCTTGGTGTGACTCAGGAACAGCGAGCAAATAATGCGTTGGC
>JAAYZB010000152.1 GCA_012515085.1 Acholeplasmataceae bacterium | reverse complement strand
GTTTGTGCGAGCGGATTTGTCCCTATTTCGCGATTGAAATGCGGGATAAGATCACCTTTGATCCAGACCTCTGTTCTCGTTGTGGACTTTGCGTCAGCAAGTGTCCAACCGGAGCCATTCAGATGGATTTAAAGGAGATGAACGAATGAAGGATATCACTATTTCCATTCCCCGAGTCGACGCCTGGGAAAAGGCTTCAGGCCAAGCAAAATACGTGAGCGATTATGTTTATCCGGGGATGCTTTATGCGAAGACATTCAGGTCTCCGATCGCTTCTGGAAAGATTCTCGCGAGGCGTTATCCACGCTTACCCGAAGGTTATGCTATCATCGATTATCGAGATATTCCGGGTAAAAATGTTGTCAAAGTCATTATGGAAGACATGCCGATCTTCGCCGAGATGAATGTCACCTATCGGGGAGAACCGATTTTGTTGGTCGTGGGGCCAGACAAAGAAAAAATTCTCGAAATCATGGCGTCCATTCAGATTGATTACCAGGAAACCCCGGCGATTTTTGAATGGACGAAAAGCATCATTCACAAACAGTATTCCAAAGGCGACGGCTGGAAACCTTCTATCGAAGCGGCTCGCGTGATTGAATATACATATAAGACACCGCTTCAGGAGCAAGCTTATTTGGAACCACAAGGATTTGTGGGGACTTATGATGCTGGCAAAATTTCGGTGATCGGCTCCATCCAATGTCCATATTATGTTAAAAATGCATTGCTCTTCGCTTTGAGATTGCCAAGCGACAAAATCCAAGTGATTCAAGCAACTGTCGGCGGTGCTTTTGGGGGGAAAGAAGAATTCCCTTCTTTGATGGCATGTCAGCTCGCAGTGGCATTGCTGAAGGTGAAAAAACCAATCAAGTTGGTATACGAACGAGAAGAAGATATCTTGGTCACGACCAAACGGCATCCGGCAACAATAAAGATGCAAGCCGCAATCGACGACAACGATCACATCTCCTCTTTGAAAGTTCATATCGGCATCGACGCGGGGGCAACGACTGGACTATCCGGAGTTGTGTTGATGCGAGCAATGATCGCCGCAACCGGTGCCTATACCATCGATCATCTGGATGTTTCAGGCGATGTCTATTGGACCAATCAGGTGCCAAACGGGGCTTTTCGTGGCTTTGGTGCACCACAAATGATGTTTGCTATCGAGATGTTTATGGAACACATAGCCCAAGATTTGAAACAGGATCCGTTTCAGTTTCGTTTGCGTTATTTGGCAAAGATGGGTGATCGGACGTCGACAAACGGGTCATTCCGAGATCCGATTTTACTTATAGAGATGATCGAACAAGCCATGAAAATCAGTGATTATCACACAAAGGCCGCACGTTTTCCGACCTTGAAGTATCACGGCATTGGCTGGAGCGTCTTTCTCCACGGGTGCGGATTTACCGGGAGTGGTGAAGCGTTGACGATCAAAGCGAGAATCCGCTTGGAAAAAGACAGCCAAGATCAAGTGACAATTCGGGTTGCTGCTGTTGATATGGGGCAAGGCATTCGCACGACCTTGCGTAAATTGGTTTCTCAAATTTTGGAGATACCCTTATCGCAGGTTGATTTTGATTTGCCCGATACCGATTTGGTTCCGGATTCCGGACCGACTGTCGCTTCACGGACGATGATGATCGTGGGCGGGTTGGTCGCCAAAGCGGCAGAAAAAATGAAAGCGAATTGGCTGAGTGGCAAAGCCATCGCCTATGAAGAACAATATGTGCAACCCCCCGAAATCCATTGGGACGAAGACAAAATGCAAGGGGATGCCTATCCCGCCTATTCTTGGGGAGTCAATAT
>JAAYZB010000151.1 GCA_012515085.1 Acholeplasmataceae bacterium | reverse complement strand
GGTTTACCGACGGAAAACTATGCGATCAAACATCACATCCATCCGCGGATCGTGACCGATCAGAATATCCAAGTGTTTACGCGTCAATTAAAAGCCGCGGGTTTTTCTTTTGATTTCTCACGGGTTGTGGATACGACCGATCCCGAGTATTATCGTTTTACGCAATGGATCTTTTTAAAGATGTTCGAAAAGGGCTTGGTCTATAAAAGCAAAGCCTACGTCAACTTCTGTCCCGACTGCAAAGTCGTCTTGTCGAATGAAGAATCCCAGGGTGGCATTTGCGATCGCTGCGGATCGGAAGTCGAACAGAAGGAGAAAGACGTATGGTTCTTAAAGATTACTGCCTACGCCAAACGCCTGCTCGAGGGATTGGACAAGTTGGAATGCCCGTCCCGGATCCGAATCGAACAGGAAAACTGGATCGGTGAATCGGAAGGGGCATTGATCCAATTCCCCTTGAAAGACACCAACGAGACCCTCGAAGTCTTTACCACGAGACCGGATACGATCTATGGCGCCACCTTCATGGTCATCGCTCCGGAACACGAACTCCTCAAACGTTATCAAGAGCGAATCCAGAATTGGACTCAAATCGAGGAGTATCAGGAACAAGCTAAGAAAAAGACCGAATTCGAGCGCGTACAGCTCGTCAAAGAGAAGACCGGTGTTCTGATCCAAGGACTTGAAGCCATCAATCCGCTGACGAAAGAAGCCATTCCGATCTTCATCGCCGACTATGTCATGATCACCTATGGCACAGGAGCGATCATGGCCGTTCCCGGCCATGACCAACGCGACTATGAATTTGCGAAAAAATTTGGACTTGACATCATTGAAGTGATAGCCGGTGGCGATCTAAGCGATGAGGCCTACACCGATATCGACAACGGCGTGTTAGTCAATAGCCCGTTGATCAATGGTCTTCTTGTCAAAGACGCCATTGCCAAGATGGCGGCTATTTTGGAAGCCACGGGGATGGGCGTCAAAACTCGGCAGTTTAAAATGAAAGATTGGGCGTTCAACCGCCAGCGGTACTGGGGGGAACCGATACCGATCATTTATTGCGAGAAATGTGGCGTCGTGCCGGTACCTTTCGCGGATCTGCCGGTGACCTTGCCGATGATCGATCAATATGAACCAACCACTTCGGGCGAAAGTCCGCTCGCAAACGTCAAAGAGTTTGTCAATTGCACTTGTCCGATATGCCACGGGCTAGCTCGCCGGGAAACCGACACGATGCCGCAATGGGCGGGATCTAGTTGGTACTATTTGCGCTATCTTGATCCTAAGAACCCAGCAGAAATCGCCTCGAAGGAAAAACAAGCTTATTGGGGACAAGTCAACTGGTATAACGGCGGGATGGAACACGTGACCCGCCACTTGATCTATTCGCGTTTTTGGAATCAATTCCTCTTTGATATCGGGGAAGTGCTCACGGAAGAGCCCTATAAGAAACGCACAGCCCAAGGCTTGATCTTAGGGGCTGATGGCGAAAAAATGTCGAAATCCAAAGGCAATGTCGTGAATCCGATGGCGATCATCGACGAATACGGAGCGGACACTTTACGCATGTATCTCCTCTTTATCGGTGACTATGAAATGCCAACACCCTGGAATGAAAACGGGGTGAAGGGGTGCCGGCGCTTTTTGGATAAAGTCTGGCGGGCATTCCCCAAAGTCACGAAAGCAATGGCTCTTACAGAAACTTGGGAAAATTTGATCCATAAGACAATCAAAGGCGTGTCGGAAGATATGGAAAATCTGAAGTTCAATACGGCAATCGCCAAATTGATGACGTTGATGAATGAATATACTGCGAAAGAATCAATTTCCAAAGGAGATTACGAAACACTGCTGAAACTGCTCTATCCCTTCAGCCCGCATGTGACCGAAGAACTCTGGCAAATGCTCGGGCATTCGGAGTCGCTTGTCTTTGAGCCATGGCCATCTTTTGATCCAAGCAAATTGACGGAGGAGTCCGTGGAGATCGTTATAAGTATCAACGGAAAAGTGCGGGATAAGCTCGTGGCTCCCTTTGATTTGGCTGTGAAAGAGCTTGAAGCAAGAGCCTTAAAGCAACCGCGGATCAAAGAACTATTGGGAGATAGGCCGATCAGAAAAGTGATTTGCATTCCCAATAAACTGGTCAATATCGTTCAGTAACAAGAGAATCCACCCGGTTTGGCGTAAGCTTAACCGGGTGGTTTTTATGAAATGTCTGTATTTTCCTTATCAAATGCCAAAAGAACAACAACTCCAAGTGGTGGAAAAAAACTTGTGCCGGCGCTGCCTTGCGCCGAAGGAGCGGATCCAGGAAGAAGCCAGTGGCGTGCTTGTCTGTCAAGACTGTGGCGCATCCTCAATGGATGGTTGTGCGTTTCAGAAGCGTCTTCTCACGAAAGGTTCTCATCGCCTTCAGTTGGATTTTTCCTTGTCGAAAAGTCAAGAAGCGGGCAGTCGGTTTTTTTTGGATTGCGTCCGTGAACGGGTGCCTGGATTTCTCCAAGCGGTTTGCGGTGCCGGGAAGACGGAAATGGTGTTGGAAGGGATCTGTATGGCTCTTAACTCAGGATGGCGGGTTTGTATCGCCATCCCGAGAAAGCCAGTGGTGATCGAACTCTATCATCGCTTGAAGCGCTATTTTCCCATTACCTCCCTGAAAATGCTTCATGGCGAGATGAAAGATGATCAG